>JACQYM010000152.1 GCA_016208225.1 Deltaproteobacteria bacterium
GTGTACTTTATCTGAGCTTGAGGCCACCAAAACGGTGATTGAAACATGCAAACGGGCGATCCACGACCTCACGGTTCAGGACAAGGGCGATGCGCAAATACGGGATACCATCAAGCTGCGGCAGACCCGGCCCTTTGTGGTCAAAGACCAGGGTTATCTGATCCCGAAAAAATCGGTATTCAACAAGGTCATCGGCGACAGCCGCTTTGAGCTGGAATTTGCCGGGTTTCTGGAAAACTGCCCCGAAGTGACGTCCTACGGCAAAAATTATCTGGCGGTGCATTTCAAGCTCGATTATATCAACGGGGGCGGCGATATCGCCAATTACTACCCTGATTTCATCGTCAAACTGGCAGACAGGCGCATCATCATTGTCGAAACCAAAGGCCGGGAAGACCTGGATGTCCCGCAAAAAATGTCCCGGCTCAGGCAGTGGTGCGAGGATATCAACCAGGCGCAGCCCGATGTTGGTTATGAATTTGTCTATGTGGATGAAGAGGCCTTTCGGAAGTATCAGCCCAATACATTCCGGCAGTTGCTTGACGGGTTCCGGGAATATAAATCTTGACGGTCCCCAAAAGTCTCTCTTTCGCCACAGAGTGCACGGAGATTGCACAACCAGGAAAGACAGCTCGCTTGAGACGACCAATGTGGCCGATAGGGTTTTGCGGGAAACATACGGGTGCGGAGAGCATGACCACCTGGTTTAATCCGACAAAAAAACGCCATTTCTCCGTGGAGACAATACACACATGATCACTCTCATTGAGGCAAAAAATTTTCGCTGCCTGCGGTATATCCGTCAGCAGTTGGGACCGTTTCACGTTCTGGTCGGGCCCAATGCCAGTGGCAAAACAACATTCCTCGATGTGGTGGCTTTCCTGGGAAGCCTGGTGTCCAATGGCCTGGAGACGGCTGTTGGTGAGAGAACCAAGAATTTTCAGGATTTATTGTGGCAAAGATCCGGCTCTGAGTTTGAATTGGCCATTGAGGCGGCGATTCCCAAGGAACGTCGAAGCATGCTGCGGGATAAGGAGTTTGATACGGTTCGTTACGAGGTCTCTTTCGGCATTGATGTCATAACCGAAGAAGTTGTCATCCTGACGGAAAAGGTACTGTTGAAGAAATCTTCGGCTGGCGCGACACAGCCTTCGCTACTTTCATATTTTCCCATGTCGCATGTGCCGCCTACGACCATCATGACGGCAAAAGGAGTCCACGGAACCCAAACGGTCATCAATAAGGTTTCCGGCGGTAATGATAATTTCTACTCTGAGGTTTATCATGAAAAGGGAAAGGGCTGGGCGCCCGCTTTCAAGCTTGGTCCCCGTAAGTCGGCCCTTGGCAATCTGCCGGAGGACGAATCGAAATTTCCGGTGGCAACCTGGTTAAAAAGATTGCTGACGGAAGGAGTTCAACAGTTTGTCCTGAACAGCCTGCTGATCCGTAAAGCCAGCCCACCCGGTCAGGGTCGCGGCTTTAAGCCGGACGGCTCCAACCTCCCATGGGTTCTGGATGCGCTGCAAAAAAATCATTCTGATAATTTCCAAAGCTGGCTTGAGCATCTGAAGACCGCCCTGCCTGATATGGAAAATGTTCGCATTATTGAACGGCCCGACGACAGGCATCGCTATCTGGTTATCTGTTATCGCGGAGGTCTGGAGATTCCTTCCTGGATGGCTTCTGACGGCACCCTCCGCCTGCTGGCACTGACCTTGCCTGCCTACCTGCCAGATTTTACCGGGGTCTACCTGATCGAGGAACCGGAAAACGGCATCCATCCCCGGGCTGTGGAAACCATGTTCCAGTCTCTCTCCTCGGTATATGATGCGCAGATTCTGCTGGCCTCCCATTCCCCCGTCATCCTCAGCATGGTTAAAGTGGAAGATGTGCTTTGCTTTGCCAAAACCCAGGAAGGAGCAACTGACATTGTACTGGGGAGTCGGCATCCGGCCCTCAAAGATTGGCAGGGAACAACCAGCCTTGGAGTTCTTTTTGCCGGCGGGGTGCTGGGATGACAAGCGGACAATATCCCCATGATCTTGTTGTTCTGGTTGCTGACAAGGATATGGAATTAGCGATAAAAGGCATTCTCGGCCGCGCCCAGGCCCTGAGAATAGTGGTGATCAACCCTGAGCTTGAAATGTGGGTTTGGAGCGATTCGCCACAAGTAGATGCCGTATTGGGCTGGCAGGGGAGGAGCCCGGACTTGAGAAGCTGGCTGAAGGCCAAGAACTTTTTACAGGAAGAACAGACCAAGCCGGAAAGACCAAAAGAAGCGATGGAGCTTGCCCTGCGAACGGCTCGAAAATCTCGATCATCCTCCCTCTATGACCAACTTGCCCGGCAGGTTAGCTTGGAGCGGTGCGTTGATCCAGCTTTTATCAAGTTGAAAACCACCTTGCAGACATGGTTTCCGAGATCCGGGCGTGATTGAATGGCGCAAGCCATACGCCGTACATAAAAAAACAGGCAAGAAGGCCAAATTGTTCGTGACATCCGAAGACACAGGCCTTTGGCCGAAATAACGAAAAAATAGTAATTTCAAATTGTTAAGAGACAAACAACCTCATCCATTTAATAAATTTCATATCAGGATATCACCATGAAGAAAATAGCAGTACTCGCCGGTGACGGCATCGGTCCCGAGGTCATGAAAGAGGCCATCAAGGTGCTTGATGCGGCCCAGAAAAAATTCTCATTTGCGCTCAACTATGTTTTTGCAGACGTGGGAGGGTGCGCCATTGACAACCACGGCCAGGCCCTGCCGCCGCAGACCCTGAAAACCTGCGAAGAGAGTGACGCCATCCTGTTCGGCTCGGTGGGCGGTCCCAAATGGGAGAGCCTGCCCCCCGAGCAGCAGCCGGAACGGGCGGCCCTGCTGCCGCTGCGGAAACACTTCGACCTGTTCTGCAACTACCGGCCGGCCAGGGTCTTTAAATCACTGGTGGCCGCCTGCCCGTTGCGGGCCGACATCATCAAAGACGGCTTTGACCTGCTCTGCGTGCGGGAGCTGACCAGCGGCATCTACTTCGGCCAGCCCAAGGGCCGGGAAGGCAGCGGTCCGACGGAAAAGGCCTGGGACACCCTGGTCTATACCAGGGCGGAAATCGAGCGTATCAGCCGCATGGCCTTTGATGCCGCCCGGCTGCGCCGCAAGAAGGTGACTTCGGTGGACAAGGCCAACGTGCTGACCACCATGGTGCTGTGGCGGGAAGTGGTCAAGGAAATCGCCAGGGAATACCCCGACGTGACCCTCAATCACATCTATATCGACAACGCCACCATGCAGCTGGTGCGGGATCCCCACCAGTTTGACGTGCTGCTCTGCGACAACATGTTCGGCGACATCATCTCCGACGAATCGGCCATGCTCACCGGCTCCATGGGGCTGCTCGCCTCGGCCAGCCTCAACAAGGACAAATTCGGCCTGTTCGAGCCGGCCGGCGGTTCGGCCCCGGATATCGCCGGCAAAGGCATCGCCAATCCCATTGCCCAGATCCTGTCGGCGGCCATGATGCTCCGTTACAGCTTCGGCCTGGATGAGGCGGCGGGCGCCATTGATAAGGCAGTGGAGCGCACCCTTGATGCCGGCATCCACACCCGGGATATTGCCGTGGACGTGAACAAAGTGGTCAATACCGTGCAAATGGGGGATGCCATCGTCAAAAATCTGCTCAAAGCAGAAAGTGCCTAAAGAACTTGAAGTGCCAAAATGCCTGAAGTTTAAGGAGTTAACATATTTTAGAAAATTCAGCTACTTGATGCGTATTTTATTAACAGAAAGTTCCGCAACTTTAGGCATTTTAGGCACTTTTGACATTTCCCAATGACTCAATTTATGGAAACGAGCCCTTCCCCCACGCTCAGCGTGGTGCTGGTCGAACCGCAGGGCGCGCTCAATATCGGCTCCATCTGCCGGGTGATGATGAATTTCGGCTTTGCCGATCTGCGTCTGGTGAAACCCCGGGCTGATCATCTCAGCAAACAGGCGCGCGACATGGCGGTCAGCGCCAGGGATATGCTCAGAAAGGCCAGGATGTTCGGCTCCCTGGCCGACGCCCTGGCCGACCGCACTCTCTGCCTGGGCACCACCCGCCGTTTCGGCAAATACCGGCAGGATTTTCTCGAACCCCATGGGATCCCCTCCCTGCTCGGCCGGCATGGCGCCACCGTGAAAACCGCCCTGGTCTTCGGCCGCGAGGATGATGGCCTGACCACGGCGGAACTGGACCTGTGCCAGTTTTTTGTTACCATCCCCACCGACCCCGCCCTGCCCTCACTCAACCTGGCCCAGGCGGTAGCCATCTGCCTGTATGAGCTGAGCCAGGGACGGCGGGCCCAGGCCGAGACCGGCGGCTTCGAGCCGGCCGGCAACAGCGCCCTGGAAAGCATGTATCAGCACATGCGCCGGACGCTGACCGAGGCCGAGTATCTTGACCCGCAGAATCCCGACCATATCCTGCATGCCTTTCGCCGCATCTTCGGCCGAGCCGGCCTTGATCAACGGGAAGTGCGCATTCTGCAAGGGCTGTGGAGCCGCATCGACTGGTTGAACAGCCGGATAACAAGGTAGCCGCCATGCCCCCTTCGCAGCCGTTGCCGGTCAGGGTGCTGGACTGGTTTGCCGTCCACCGCCGGGATCTCCCCTGGCGCCGCACCTATGACCCCTATCAGGTCTGGATATCCGAGATCATGCTGCAGCAGACCCGGATGGAGCGGGTTGTCTTCTATTTTTCCCGGTGGCTGGCGCGTTTTCCGGACATTGCGAGCCTTGCCGCGGCAGATGAAGACGAGGTGCTCAGCCTCTGGGAGGGCCTCGGCTATTACTCCCGGGCCAGAAATCTGCACCGGGCCGCCAGGCTGCTTGCCGGGGCAGGGGGAACGGTGCCCGACTGCCATGACAGCCTGCGCAAACTGCCGGGTATAGGACCGTATACCGCCGCCGCCATCATGAGCATTGCCTTTAACCGGGACTATCCGGTGGTTGATGCCAATGTGGAACGCCTTTTCTCCCGCCTCTTCGATATCGCCACCCCTGTTAAGGAAAATCTGGCCTTCATCCGGCAGCAGGCCGCGGCCATGCTGCCTGCCGGCAGGTCCCGCGATTTCAACCAGGCCCTCATGGAGCTCGGCGCCCTTGTCTGCCTGCCGAAAAAGCCGCGCTGCGGCAGTTGTCCCGTGGTGCACGCGTGTGCCGCCCATCAGCATCAAACCGTGCATGAGCGGCCGGTAGCCGTGGCCGGCAGGAAGAGCATTTTGATCGAGATGGCCTGCGGCATCCTGGTGCGGGACAACAGGATCTTAATCCAGAAAAGACAGGCGGACGATGTCTGGGCCAATCTCTGGGAGTTTCCCGGCGGCCGTCTGCAGGAGGGGGAGACCCCGGAACAGGCGGTGGTCAGGGAATTTGAGGAGGAAACGGGGCTGGCTATCGCCGGGCTGAAAAAAATCACCGCTGTCCGGCACAGTTACATGCATTACCGGGTGACCCTGCACGGCTTTTTTTGTCAGGCGCCGGAGGGGGAACCGGCGCTGCATGCGGCCCAGGAAAACAGATGGGTGCGCTTTGAGGAACTGGACGATTTTGCCTTTCCGGCCGGGCACCGGAAGCTGATCAAATTTCTGCAGGAGTCGGGATTTGGCTCTTAACCCCAATGCTGTTCAGGTAAGCTTCTGGTCCATGCACAAGCTTTGGTGCCCTTCACCCCGTAACCCCTTAACCCCTTAAC
>JACQYM010000128.1:0-3183 GCA_016208225.1 Deltaproteobacteria bacterium
AGCAGCAGCACCGGCAGCGGCAGCAGATGGAGATGCGGCGCAGCGACGCGCCGGGGGCGGATGACAGGAAGAAGCCGGCGAAACGGGAGGCCCAGAAGGTGGGCCGCAATGCCCCCTGTCCATGCTGCAGCGGCAAAAAGTACAAGAAATGCTGCGGAGAAGCAGAGTAGAGGCCCCCGGGCCCTTGGCGAGAAATTTTTTACGGAACAGGCGATGAAAGGGAAATTGCAGGTGGCAGGATTTAAGGCTGGGGCGGTAAAGGCGGGAATCCGGGGTAAGGACAGGCTGGATGTGGCGCTCATCTATTCCACGGCGCCGGCGGCTGCGGCCGGGGTTTTCACCCGAAGCGAAGTGAAGGCCGCCCCGGTGCTGCTTGACATGGAGCATCTGCGGGGCGGCAGGGCCCAGGCCATTATCGTCAACAGCGGCATCGCCAATGCCTGCACCGGCAAACCGGGCATGGCGCTGGCCCGCGGCACGGCACAGCTGGTGGCCGAAAAAATGGCCATGGCCGAGGAACTGGTCATGGTGGCCTCCACCGGGGTTATCGGCCAGCAGCTCGAGATGTCCATTTTCAGCAACTGCATGGCCCCCCTGGCGGCCAGTCTGCGCGAAGACGGCTTTGCCGAAGTGGCGCGGGCCATGATGACCACCGATACGGTGCCCAAGACCGCCCTGCGCCAGGTGGAACTTTCCGGCAGAACCATCACCCTGCTCGGTTTGGCCAAGGGGTCGGGCATGATCATGCCGAACATGGCCACCATGCTCGGCTTCATCGTCACCGATGCGGCGGTGAGTGCGCCTGCCCTGCAGGACATGCTGCGGCAGAGTGTGGTTTCCTCCTTCAACGCCATTACGGTGGATGGCGACACCAGCACCAATGATACGGTGCTGCTGCTGGCCAACGGCGCGGCCGGCAATGTGGAGATTGACGATCCCGACGCGGACGACGGCCGGCTGTTCCGGCAGTGCCTGGACGAGGTGTGTCTGGACCTGGCCCTGCAGATCGTCAAGGACGGCGAAGGGGCGACCAAGCTCATCACCATCCTGGTCAAGGGCGCGGCCGGCATCAAGGAAGCGGACCAGGCGGCCCGCACCATTGCCAACTCGAGCCTGGTGAAGACGGCCTTTTTCGGCGAGGATGCCAACTGGGGGCGGATCATTGCCGCCCTCGGCCGTTCCGGGGTTTTATTCGACGCGGAGCGGGTGGATATCTTCTTTGACGGGGTGCAGATGGTCCGGGACGGACTCGGTCTGGGGCCGGAGCAGGAGAAAAAGGCGACCGCCGTACTGAAGCAGGCCGCCTTTGCCGTGGTCGTTGATCTCAAGCAGGGTCAGGCCGAGGCGAAAGTCTACACCTGCGACCTTTCCGTGGAATACATCAGAATCAATGCCGATTATCGATCCTGATCCTGCGGCATGATGCCGCTGCCGCAAGCCGCGGTCCTCATCCTTTCAGCTTTCTCCTGATCCCCGAAATGGCCATGAGCCCCGTGCCGAAGAGCAGGAAGGCGGGAGGCACGGGGACGGCGGCGGGTCTTGCATCCCCCTGCACGGACGCGGTGAGATGCAGGCCGAGGCTGGCATCCGCTTCGTTGGAGAGGATGTCCAGCCAGATCGTGCCGTTCTGTGTTTGCGATTCCTCAAACGGGCTCATTGAGTCATAGGTGATGAATGACTCGTTCGGTCCGATGAACCCGACAGTCACGTCCCCTGCTACAAATGCATAATTGACGGCAGCGTAGGTAAATCCCGATGCCGTCGTGTCGGCATCCAGACCCGTTACCGTTATGCCCGTCGAGTACGGGAGGCTCAGAATGGTCCGTCCCATGGGCACGGTGAGGCGGAGATACAGGTCGGCGCCGCTGTACCCGGAAAAGGCGCTGATCGCGTCATCGGTCCGGCCGCTGATCATGGCGCCCTCCCCGCCGGAGCCGTCTATGCCCGTGGCACCGTAGAAAGCGAACCGTGTATCGTAGCCGCAGCCGGCAAAGCTGGAAGCATTCGTGACGGTGACGTCGGTGGGTACGCCGGCATAAGGCTCCCACAGGGCCGGACGATTGAAGTATTCGTCGATGGTGTAGGACGAGCCGAAACCTGAGTCGTAGAGGACATACGAATCAGACCAGTCAGCGGGCAGATTGAATATGTCCCTCACCACCGCGGCTTTCGTCGCCTCGGAGGGTTGCGAAAAGGAGCTGCCGCCGTTCGCTTCCCCTGCGCTGTTCTGCACGTATGCCGAGGACATGGCATAGACGCCGGTGATGGCACCGGGCAGAAGCCCGCCGTCGATGTAGCTGATCCTGGACAGATTGAACGAGGCGTAAGCATCGACGGTGGCGGCCATGGCCGGGGCAGCAGCCAGCAGCGAGATGGAAAAGAGCGCCTGGGTCAGCAAAACCTTGCCTTTCTTGCCGCGCCAATCCGTTCCCTTCCCGTCGCATCTCTTGTCATTGCCGCTCATTTTTTGACACGCGCTGATTGCTGTCATTCCTTTGGTCTCCTGATTCGATGAATTATTTGCTTCCGCTACGCTGGGAAAAATTTCAACCCGTTGCTGTTCTCTTCTTATTTGCATAGATCCGTCTGAACAAGCGAGCAATCAGCATGCCACACGGGGTAAATAACTTTTTGTCATGATTTTGAACAGATACGCAAATGAAGACTTCGCACACACCGTCTTTGCCGGTAATGGTTGTTCGTTTTTCCGGAAGTGACTTCCGTGATTCCGGATAAAAGCGGGGCATTGTCCGCGTACGCGGAATCATCTCCCGGCTGAGCAAGGGAGAACGATATGCAGTCCTGTGCCCTTTTATGGCGGGGAAAGTGCGCAAGTTTGCACCCTGTTATCGTACCAAAACCTGTTCAAGGGGCAGAGTAGAAAGAAAATACTGATTCTAAACGATAGGATAGGCAGAGAGATGGTAATAGCTACTTTTTGCTTTTTCGATAATATTCTGTTGACTCTGATTTGCATTTGCCCCTAAGATAATCGGAGAGTCAATGCCACAATGTGCACTTGCGCCGGTTCTGGTCGACAAGTCCATCAATTTCAACAGGGAGGGGTGCTGGATGAAGATAGTAAAAGCCTGCGGTCTGCTGTGTCTTGCCGTGTCGTTTCTTTTTGCTGCTGCCGGGAATTCCGCCGCGGAAATAAAAATAGGCGTGCTGGCCAAAAGGGGG
>JACQYM010000128.1:3225-12471 GCA_016208225.1 Deltaproteobacteria bacterium
ATCGAACCGGCGGTCAAGGAGGGCCAGATTGATTTCATGCTGGCCAATTCATCTTTTTTCGTGGAAATGGAGAAAAAATACCAGAGCAGGGCGGTGGTGACAGTGGTCACTATCCTTGACGGCAAGCCCATGGACCGTTTCGGCGGGGTCATCCTCGTCAAAAAAGAGAGCCCGATTCAGACCCTGGAAGACATGCGCGGCAAAAAATTCATGGTGGTTGATTCCACCTCGTTCGGCGGCGGGCAGATGGCCTGGAAGCTGCTGCTTGATAACGGCATAGACCCGCATAAGGACCTGGCCGCGTTCATGGAAGGCAAAAAACATGACAATGTCGTGCTGGCCGTGCTGAACGGGGTGGCGGATGTCGGCTCCGTCCGGACCGATACCATGGAGAGCATGGAGAAAGAGGGCAAGATCAAAATGGCCGATTTCCGCATCATCAATCAGATAAAGGATGATTTCCCCTATGTGCACAGCACCATCCTCTATCCGGAATGGCCCATGGCCGCCATGGCCAAGACTCCCGCTGCCGTGGCCGATAAGGTGGCAGCGGCCCTCAAGGAAATTTCCCCTGATTCGCCGCCGGCCAAGGCCGCTGCCATTTACGGCTGGAAAGAACCGGCGGATTACACCAGCGTGCGGGAGTGTCTGACAACATTGAAATTCGGTGCGTTTGCCGAGTGAAAAGTGCAGGCAAAAGGCAAGGGGCAAAAGGCAAGGGCAGAAGGGCAAAGGCAGAAGGGATAAGGATGTCATGGGAAAACAGAAAAGTATCTCCGTAAAATTCATGCTGATTGTTTCCGGGATCAGCGCGGTTCTCTTTGCCATCCTTGCCGTGGTCATCATGCAGACCGCGTCACGGGCCCAGGTGCAACAGGCGGAGGAGTTCAAAGGCGTCATTCAGGAACTGCTGGCCGGCGAAAAGCAGACATTGAGCACGGAGCTGGAAAAAAAAGGCCAGTCGCTGGCCCGCCTGTTGTCCCTCAGCGCCTCCTCCCTGATCATCGGCTATGATTTCGACGCATTGCAGCGGCTCGCCGATAATGCCATGCAGGATGACAGCATCGTTTATGCCACCTTCTTCGGCAAGGACGGCAAGCCCCTCACCCGCACATCCGAAAAGCAGGAAGAGGGTCTGAAAAAAATTCAGGAAAAAATTTCCTTTGAAAACGCAGAAATAGGCACTGTCGAGATCGGAATCAGTCTGGCCCTGATCAAGGCGAAAGAAACCGAGGCGGCAACCAGGAACAGCAAGCTTGCCGCCGCTACGGATGCGAACATGCGCAAGGCCGGCCGCGCGCTGATGATTGTTGTGCTCTGCAGTGCGCTTGCCGGCGGCTTCTTCCTCTGCCTGGCCATCTTCCTCAGCCTGCGGCGCTATGTCGTGCAGCCAGTCGGCCAGGTGGCCGCCGGGCTGATTCAGGGCGCCCTGGAAGTGACCAGCGCCTCGCATCAGCTTGAAGGCGCCAGCCAGGACCTGGCCGGCGGGGCATCGGAACAGGCGGCTTCCCTGGAGGAGACGACCTCTTCCCTGGAGGAGCTGCTGGCCATGAGCAGGCGAAACGCCGAGAATTCCCGGCACGGCGATGATCTGATGCGGGAGGCCCAGGCCGTGGTGGAGAAGGCCAGCAGCTCCATGGCCCGGCAGACCGAGGCCATGATCGCCATTTCCCGGGCCAGCGAGGAAACGTCAAAAATCATTAAAACAATCGATGAAATAGCCTTTCAAACCAATCTGCTTGCCCTGAATGCCGCGGTGGAGGCGGCCCGGGCCGGGGAGGCCGGGGCCGGCTTTGCCGTGGTGGCCGAAGAGGTGCGGAATCTGGCCATGCGCGCCGCTGCCGCGGCCAAGGATACGGAAACGCTCATTGCCGGGATTGTCCGGCAGGTGCATGAGGGTGCCGACCATGTGCAGCAGACCAATGAGGAATTCGTGCAGATGTCGGGGAAAATCGCCAAGGTGGGGAGCCTGGTCACGGAAATCGCCGCGGCCTCCGGGGAGCAGACCGTGGGCTTTGACCAGATCAGCAGCGCCATGCTGGCCATTGACAAGGTGACCCAGCAGACGGCGGCCAGCGCCGAGGAGTCGGCCAGCGCGGCAACCGAGATGCACGCCCAGGCCGCCAAACTGCAGGAATATGTCGGCGAATTGCTCTCCATTATCGGCCGCACCCAGCAGCCGGCCGGGCCCGGCGAACCGGCGGCAAGGCATGCGGCGGCGAGGCGGGAAGAAAAGGCGGGGCCGCAACACGCGCCTGCCGAAAAGAGGCAGAAGAAATTGCCGGAACGACCGCAGCCGGCCGAGATGGAAGAATTCGAGAATTTCTAGGCATGACCCCGGCGGCGCGGCGGTCAGCAGGGCCGCGCCGGCCGGGAGCGGCTCAGCTGTTGTACTTTTCCTCGCAGGAGAGGATGATTTCCTTCTGGGCCACGGCCAGTACCTCTCTGGCCTGCCTGATATCCTCGGCGATCTGGCCTGCCAGTTCCCTGGGGCCGGAAAACTTCTGTTCCGCCCGTAAAAACTGCAGCAGGTTGATCTTGATCGGTTTGCCGTAGATGTCCTGGTTGAAATCAAAGATGTGGGTCTCGGCGGACAGGCGCTCGTCGCCAAAGGTGGGATTGTAGCCGATATTGAGTACGCCGCCGTAACATTTGCCGTCGTAAATGACCTGGGTCACATACACCCCGTGTCTGGGGCAGAGATCTTCCTCGGAAATATGGAGGTTGGCGGTGGGAAAGCCGAGTTCGGCCCCGCCGCGCCGCTTGCCCGTTTTCACCTCGCCCCTGATCTGGTAGAAGCGGCCCAGCAGTTCTTTCACCTCCCGCATTCGGCCTGCGCTGACCAGTTCGCGCACCTTGGTGCTGCTGGCGATGACGCCGTTCACATAATAGGGCTCGACCACGGTGACCGGAAAGTTTTTCAACTCCCCCTGTTTCTTCAGGAAATTGATGTCGCCCTGCCGGCCCTTGCCAAAGGCGTAGTCGTAGCCGACCACCAGCTCCTTCAGGCCGATGGTGCCGATGAGCACCTTGTCCACGAAATCGACGGCGGAGGTGGCGGCAAACTCCCTGGTGAACGGGATGATGATCAGCACGTCAAGGCCGGCGTGTTCGATGAGTTCCCGTTTCTGCTCGCAGTTCGAGATGAGTTTGATGCCGATGTCCGGCCGCACCACCTTCAGCGGATGCGGGTTGAAGGTAACGGCCACGCTGGTGCCGTGGTTCCGGTAGGCCCTGCTCATGACTTCGCTGAAGAGCATCTGGTGACCCAGGTGCACCCCGTCAAAGTTGCCGATGGTGACAAACGGGTTGGCAATGGGTTCGGTGATTTCGGAGAGCGCAGTGTATATTTTCATGGGGCAATGATAATCATAAAGCCGGAATGTCTCAAGATTGAAAATTGTATTTTTTCCCTGACGAAAAAACTTGACAAAGTACCGGGAAACTCTGTAAATAAGCACTTCACGCAATGCCGAAGTGGCGGAATTGGTAGACGCGCTAGGTTCAGGGTCTAGTGTCCGTACGGATGTGCGAGTTCGAGTCTCGCCTTCGGCACCAGTGAAAGGCACACGATTTTGAGCCTGAACAACATTCCTCACATGTTGTTCAGGCTCTTCTGTTTTGGGGGCCGCCATTCCTTGGCTTCCCTTCTCCCCCCCCGCCCGCCCCATTCTTCCCCGCCATATCCTGCCGAAGATTCCGATAGTTCCCTCTGCTCGCTGACCATGCTGATTTCCCCTACCGTTTCGTAGCAGTTTTTTCTTGCAATATTCTCAGAGGAGAGTTTGGGTATTTCCTGGCAGGTTGCAGTTGCCGGAAATACAGGAGCCGCACGCGAAAGGGTACGGCTATCTCAGGCAAAGAGAAAAAGCCCGCCGTTTCATCTGGCGGATAGTGCGGCCGGCGAGCCCATATTTTCCATATTTCTTCCGGAATATTCGCAATAAGTGGAACGCCGCATGGCGAAATGTAATAAGTGGACATGAAAATGACATATTTCTGCTTTTAATTATTTAATATTTCAATAAGTGGAAATTCCGTCCGCCTATAGAAGGTGATATGACGGAAAAATTTCCTCTGATTAACACTGTTGGGCGTCACTTCCTGACTATGGAGGATTACTATGCGGCATGACGGTTTATCTGCACCAACCGTTGCAGAAAATATGGCATTTGAACTTGAGCACGAAAAAATAGAGTTGACCAAAAAAGCAAACCGTACAGCATTGATAGCTGCTATTGCTGCCGCTATTGCCGCAAGCGCAAATCTTATCATTACTATATAGTCCATAAAACAATCTCCGTAAAATGGTTAGAAACTCATGAATAAATTGGTAATTTTTATCATAATTTCCATCTTATTATCTGGGTGCTCTTACAGCATATCAGATATTAATGTGTCAAATTCAGAACCAACTTGTGTACGTGAATGCACTGCTAATTATTCTTCATGTGTTTCAGCAGGGAACCAAATTGGCTTCAAAACTGAAACATTACGCGCTTGCAAAGAAGCATATGAAGTGTGTGTCAATACTTGTCCACCAAAAAAATAAATCATCCGCCATGTAACTAGCACATAACATTATGGAAAATCATACAATTCATATAGCTTTCTTAGATCATTCTTTTGCGGAAATACATTATGAGTGGTTAAAGAATTTCGTTTCCCGCAACCAGGACAAAACCGCTTTTTTTTTCATGCACAAAATACACGTTTGAGTTTGCTGGGTTTGTTCAATTTTCTCTTGCTCTATCAAAAACCAACGAAGACATGCAGGATATCCTTCTTCCTGTTCACGCAATTGCTGGCATACGTCTTCAGGAGAACCAAAAAATCCGACTTGGGTTTCTTGACTTAATGGAATGCCGGGAAAAATAACCATATTTTTAAGCCATGGTCACAATATGCCTGAATCATCTCAATAGTCACATCAGTATAATGATTAAACGGAAACCCTCAACCCAAAAGGAGCTAGTCATGTTAACCAAACTTTTGACTGTCCCTTTCTCTACTGCACAAGCCATTAACTTGTGTTTTTAACCTGGAGGGTTCCCAGGAAGTAAAACGACAAAGAGCGTAAGCTCTGCATATTGTTGTAATGGCAACAATATGTTTTGGCGGGGGTTGTGGGTTGAAACTCCTTATCGCGCTTCGGCCCCATTTGGAGACGTAGAGACAGCCCCTTACTTCCATTTTTAATACTGTAATTTGGTGACACTGTGTAAATTCACTTTTATCGCATGAGTTAATAAAATGTATTCACTCAATAGAAAGCAAAAGAGAATTATAATTATAGGTTTTATTACCGCTATCATTAGTTGCTTGTTCCCTCCTTGGCTATACACTTTTAATTCAAAAGGCATATATAGCGAAGAATACGCAGAATATTCGTTAATAATAGATCCGCCAAAACCTAAATATACTTCTATACGTGGATATGGCGTAAAACTCGATACGCAAAGATTGCTGTTGCAGATATTTACAATTTCTTTGTTAACAGGACTCGGTGTTTTCATTTCGCATAAAAAATAAAATTCAAATTTTGGAAAAATTAAAAAAATATGTTACGCAATGACAGCTTATCTCCATCAAATAATATCGCAAGGATGTCGATGGAAGCTCAACAAGAAGCAAACGAATTAGAGCGTCAACGACTCATCATAGAAAAAAGAAGAAGTATTATAGCCACTATTGCGGCTATTGCGGCAATAGTGGCTGCAGTTGCTGCAATACTATCTGCCTGGGCAGCCTTCTATAATAAACAAACCATTTCATTATTCATAAAAAGTACCAATGTTATTCATGGGAACTAGCCCAACCAAGCCATTCTTTTGGCATATCAAAATTACGTGTTTAATTGTTATCACCGTCCCCTAGTTACCTTGGGTCAGGTGATGGCAAGGTTATGTTTTTTGGAGGTAGTAATGAAATGCTGGATTTGTGGTGATGAGGGAACCACCGGTGAGCATAAGACGAAAGCGTCGGATCTCCGAGCACTGTTCCCTCAAGTAAGCCAGAAGAACCCTCTATATTTCCACACAGATCAGCACAAGAACAAAAAAGTCGGCAGCATCAAGTCGGACACATTCAAGTTTACTGCCCCAATTTGCGCGTACTGCAATAATTCGCGAACAGCATCACATGATCGAGCCTGGGAATGTCTTTCGAGATTCCTAAGAGAAAAGCGCCCCCCTATAAAGAAGGGAGATGCTATTCTTTTGAACAAAGTGTTCCCGAGTTCTGTCACACGCTCGATGCTCGACGTACATCTTTTCTTCATCAAGCTTTTTGGTTGCGCAATAGTCGAACATGGTGTGCCTATTGACATAGCACCATTTGCGGAGGCGATACTTCAAACAAAGCCTCATTCGAAGGTTCATTTGGCGTTTTGGTCTGCTTCGGATATGGGGACCGGCTTTTCAAACATGGAGACTTACAATGTGGACGGATACTGTGTCTTTGCAACATGGTTTTATATTGTCGAACCAATCGTGGTAAACGTAATGTACGCTGAGCCAAATGAATGTAGGCAAGGGCTTATTCACGCATGGCATCCAAAAAATATTTCGGAGCGTCTCCTTATTGGCGGATGCTGAAGCATAACGTAGCGTTTCCAGCGGACCGGGCGGGAAGCGTGGTGGTTTTATTCAGGAACTCATTGGCGCCCAGCCGCTGATGCGCGGTGTTCGGCAAATAACCAAAATCAAATCATGACATGACAATGTATAATATTTTTGATGAAATAAAAGCATCGGCGCGGAGAAAAATTTTGTATCTTCCTCATGCAATTCGGCAAATGTCACGGCCTGATCGTATGATTTCTCCGATGGATGTCCGTGATGTTATTGAGAATGGTGAGATTATTGAAGTTTATCCTGCGGATCAGAGAGGGCATAGCTGCTTGATGTTTCGCCAAAAAGTCACAGGATATCCAATACACGTTGTTTGTGCTCCCAAAGAAGATTATTTAGCCATAATTACAGCTTATATCCCCTCCCTTGATGAATGGGATGCTGATTTTAAAAAGAGGAAAAGAATATGAAATGTATTCATTGTCAAGGAATCATGAAAAAAGGAACGGCTCCATTGCACATCGACAGAAAAGGGTGTCACCTGACTTTAGACAATGTTCCAGCATGGGTTTGCAGCCAATGCGGTGAAGCGTATTTCGAAGAAACGGAAGTAGCTGCAGTGCAGGAACTTATTACAGCTATTGATCAAAAGTCACAACCTTTGGTTGTCAATGCATGACTAAAAGGTAGCAAGTCGCCGAACACCTACTGTACCTGACCGAAAGGGCGCGCTTTTTTGGCATTTGAAAGGCCGGTGTTTCCGGTGCTTTTCGCAGGCCCCTTCCCTTTCGGCAGGTGACCAAACGTTAGTGCGCCAAGCGCAGCTTGGTCTACAGACTCGTTCGGCGCTGACGGCAAAAGGATCATGCGATGAAACGAAAGAAGTCTCCTTATCTCACTGATTTTCGTTTAGCGGATGTGGTCGCTGCTCTTCAAATCATGGGCATTTACCCATGGGCAAGCCGTCAGGTGGAGGATTGGAGTAAGAAATTAGGTAATCAGTTAAGCGCAGATTCTTGGACCACGATATTTCGCGAACATCCCGAGTTCTTTCGTCTCACGGACGATGGATGGGCGTCGCTCAGATGGCGTCACGGCTACGATCGGACCTATGACGCGGATACTGGCACGGAGCTTACGCCGTCCCAGATTCAGGCGCTCAATGAGGACCAGCGAAAGCAACTAACCCGAAAGCCATTGACCGCCGACCAAACGGAGGCGCTGATGAAGACTGCGGTAGATTTCCACACTCGTGCGCTTGAGCACGAGCGGGAGCACCGATGGCTGACTCCATTTCTTTTCGCCATTCTTGCTGCAGTCATTGGATTCGCCGGTGCCATCCTCGGAGCTATTCTAAAGTCATGAAGCACGCAGCAAACGCACCTCGGCGAACCCACCGCGCTTACATTCCCGGCGGCGGAGGCGGCGGCGGGCCGGGCGGAGGCGGCGGGATTTTAACGCCGGGCGGCAGCGAGGAAGGGGCCGGTGTGGTCATTGGCTGTACCCTTTCCGACCGCTGCCATCTGTTCGGGCGGAAGTTGCCGGTGGTCGGGACAAGATGGCCGTTGGCATACATGCACTGGATGTAGGCGTTATCATACTGCTGCTGGGCATAATAGGCGGAAGTCCGCGCCGTCTCGCTCCCGGCCATGCTCCCGACCAGCAGGCCGGTACCGGCCCCGACCGCTGCCCCTTCTTCCCCTCCTATCAAAGCGCCGGCCGCAGCGCCCACCGCGGTGCCGGTCACGGCGCTGGCCACCCCGCTCTGGGTGGCGCTCTCGCTTGGGGAGGTACCGCCCACAAACTCAAGGGCAAAACGTCTGCACTCCATGTCGTCGTAGCGGAACTGATCGAAAGTTTTGCCTGTGCCCGGATAGACCATCACCGACGGACCGGTGGGTAGAGAGGCGCAACCCCCCAGGAGGAGCAGCATGCAGAGCGGGAGCCGTTTCAAGGTCGCGGAGGTCATGTTTTTTCTCCAGGGTCAGGGGGTCGGTTGGGTTTGGGGAAGAACCTTCAGCCACCCCCCCGGGCATTCGGGGACGGTGGGGTAGTATCCCTCCGGATCGGTGCAGTAGTACCAGTATGCCTGGGGCGGTGCCTGCTCGGCCGGACCTGGGTCATGCCGAGCCCTGCCAGGAAAGCCACCACCATCGTCGTCCTTTTTGTCCAGATCATCATCGTCCTCCTTAAAAGAGCAGTTCCGTTGCCTCACTGCAGCTGCCATGCAAAGGGATGAATCCCAGCCGGGAAGGTTCGATTTTACCTCACTCCAAATAATTGTGCAAAAATATAAAATGCGGATGGCTGATTAATAAAAAAGGGGGCCTGCTGGAAGTCAAAAAGCTTGGGTGAATTTCCGGTTTTGCGGGATTATTAATAATTAGTTGCAAATAACCGTGAATATATTTTAAGCTATGATAAGGTGCGACAATACGCCGCATAGGTTTTGACCCCCGCTTTGTATAAACGAGCCGGCACCATCATGTCTTCCCCGCTTCATTTGCGCGGAGAGAAACCGGGGCCTGAACCCGGAATGACCCGCGGCTGTCTGTTCCCATACAGGGGTCATCGTTACCCACTTTTTCCATTCAATCGGTTCATGTAACTATCGTATTGCGGCAATGAAAAGAACATGGTCAACGAATGTTGATGAAATCAGTAAAGAGATTGA
>JACQYM010000129.1 GCA_016208225.1 Deltaproteobacteria bacterium
AAGGCAATTTCGTCAATCGTTTTGACTATTTTGGAAGTCTCTTCACTCGATTTGGAAATTTTTGCCATGGAGGCGGTCAGTTCGGTCATCATGTCATTTGCCCGGCTGATCACCTGATTTGTTTCCTGCATCAGATCATTGGCTTTTTTCGAGTTTCCGGCATTCTGCTCGATCATGGAGGAGATCTCATCAAGGGAGGAGGATGTCTGGTGCAGGGCCGCAGCCTGATTCTGGGCGCCATCCGCCAGCGAGCTGCTCGCCCCCTCCACCTGGCCGCTGGTCACGGCCAGCTGGTCCCTGCTGTGATTGATCGCGCCGATCGCCCTGCGCAGAGGCCGGGTGAGCACTATTTTGAAGGCGAGAAACATGAGCCCGGTCAGGACGACATTCAATCCCACCACGGCGAAGATAATATTCAGGTTTGACCGGTAGAGTTCCTCCCGCATGTAGGAGGTACTGAGGAATACATCCACCATCCCCAGCTTCTCGTTGTCCTTGACCACTTCAATGCGTTCCGTTTTCAGGTCCCCGGCCGGCTGTCCCGTGGAATCGACAATTTTGCCGTCCGCATCCCGCTGCTTGCCCAGAAACAGGGTTTTGCCGTCCCCTTCCCAGACAATGACGGCATAAATCTGCTTTTCAAGCATTTCCACGGCCATGACGTCCGCCGCCTTTTCCTTGTCCAGGTTCCACAGAGGATTTTTCAGGTTTTCGGCCAGCCGCTGGGAAGTGATGGCGACCAGCTTGTCCAGCCCGGATTCCATGTTGGCCCTGTTGATGAAATAGCTGACCACGGCAAAAGCGATCAGCGCCAGGGTCGTGGCGGCATTGATCAGCACGCCGAGTTTGGTCTGGACGCTTCTGACTCCCGGGTTTCCACGTTTTAAAAAGGCCATATCTGTCTCCCGGCGGCATGAACCATCGTGCGCACGTCTACCAGTTCCATTTTTCGAGCAGTTTTTTCAGTTCACCGGAGGCCTCGAGCTTGGAAAATCCCTCGTCAAAGATCGCCTTCAAGGCTTTTCCCCTGTCGTTATCCGGAAAGGCGAGATACAGCCCCAGTTCCATCACCGGCTCCTTCTGGAAGTTGTTCTTGTCAACAATTCCCTTCTCAAGGGCCTCGTCCAGATCATCCTCATTCTCCAGATAGAAATCCACCCGGCCCTTATCCAGGATCTGCAGGATGTTTTCCCTGGTATCAAACTCCTTTTCCTGCACCGGCACATCGAGATATTTGGCGATGGAATAGCCTTTAACGTTGGCGACCGTTTTTCCCTGCAGGGATTCCTTGCCCTTCCAGGCGACCGCCCCCTTTTTAAACAGGGCAACGATGGAATCCGCGTCAAACGGGTCCTTGGAATAGAGCATGCCGGGAATCTCGTTCTGGTACGAACCGACCACCGCATCGGCCTTGCCCGTTTTCGCCAGGTTGATCGATCCTTCATACGAACGGATGATAAAATTCACCTTGACGCCGGCAGGCTCATACACGGCCCGGAAGATGTCCCAATACAAGCCGGTGCCGTCCTTGTTGGTGGCATCAGTCCACTCCTCACTGGCAAGGAGAATTTCTTTCGGTGCCTCGGCAGCGCACACGCCGATCTGCATTCCGCTCAGCAATACCAGTAAAGCAAGGAGTACCACCCTTTTCATTGTCCACCTCCTGTAATAGGTTCCGGCAATTTGCCGTTCGTAACGTATATGCTTATTCCGCAAAAACTGGAAATTCACCGCAGAGTGCGCAGAGAAAGGAGGGCGGTTCGCAAACCGCCCCTCAGTAACCTATCCGGATCAAGGCGAAAAACGGTAGTTACCTTTGTTATTTATTATGGAGAAAAAAAAATTAAACTCAACCCCTAATTTATGCCCTCCCTGCGGCCCGCTTCGGGAAAATTGACAAACCAGCCGCAGCTGCATAGGGTAATATTAACGGATCGCACTTTCCGGCCACGGCAGGATATCCCGCTGCTGTCGGCGCGGATGGTACTTCAAGGAAATTATCAGCAGCGATTCCGGCGGCATGAAATGACATTGTTGTTGCCAAGGGAGGAAACCATGCAAAGTCTAATCACCGGGGCCACCGGTTTTATCGGATCACATCTTGCTGCCAGGCTGGACCATCCCGTGGAGGTCGGACGCGATGCGCGGCGCCTGCAAAAACGGCTCCCCGACGCCCAGGCCCGGCAATGGAACCCGTCCGGAGAAATTGATCCCGCCATTTTTACCGGGATTGACGCGGTCTTCCACCTGGCCGGCGAATCGATATTCGGCGGGCGCTGGAACCGCGCCAAAAAAGACCGGATCATGCGCAGCCGGGTGGAAGGCACGCGCAACCTGGTGCGCGCTCTTGCCCGACTGGAGCAGCCGCCGCGGGTGCTGGTCTGTTCCTCTGCCGTTGGTTATTACGGCTCGCGGGGCGATGAAATACTGACCGAATATTCCGCAGGGGGCCGCGATTTTCTGGCCGCCGTCTGCACGGCATGGGAAGAAGAGGCCGCCAGGGCGGAAGCCGCCGGTATCCGCGTGGTGTCGGTGCGGACCGGCGTGGTACTCGGTCCGGACGGGGGAGTACTGGCCCAGATGCGCACCCCCTTTCTCATCGGGATGGGTGCCAGGCTGGGCAATGGCCGGCAATACATGTCCTGGATCCACATCGACGATCTGGTCGGCATCTTTCTCCATGCCGCGCAAAACGACAATGTACGCGGCCCGATCAACGCCGTCTCCCCCAACCCGGTGACCAACAGGGAATTCACGGCAGCCCTGGCCGCCGCGGTGCACAGGCCGGCCCTGCTGTGGATTCCGTCCCTGGTGCTGCATGCCGGGCTCGGGGAATTTGCCACGGTGGTGCTTGGATCGCAACGGGTGATCCCGGAAAAGGCCGCGCGGACCGGCTACTCGTTCAAATATCCGCTCATCGGCGATGCCCTCCGGGCAGCCCTTCACCCCTGAACGGCGGACATCATGCGCATCTGGGACATTGACCCCGGCTATCTGAACCGCCAGAGCCTGCTGGGCGAACACCGGGAGCTGCACGCCCTTTTCGTGGTGCTGACCCAGCACAGAAAAGGCTATGCCGCCCATCCGGAAACCAGACGCTGGCGGGAGCATCTGCCCGCCCTGGGCAAGCGGCACGATCTGCTGGTTGAGGAGATGTCGCTCAGGGGATACAAACATCGCAGCCCCCTGCCGTTGATTGCCGGGGAGATCTGCTGGCCGCAAAAATTCATCGACCCGCCCCACGGGCAGTTTGCCATTCTGCACGGCAAATACCTGGGCAGGGAACCGGGCCGCATTCCCCTGCCGTCTTCGGCCCGGCAGCTCTGGGCCCACTACAAGTACTCCGTCATGGCCCGCGATCCGAGGCTGTACCGGATCATCGGCCCCTGGCTGGCGGCCCGCGACGACCGGGTCCGCTTCCGGGCCCTGGCGCGAATTGTCGTCCGCACCGTCCGTCTGCCGCCCACGCCGGGCAGACTGCGCAACGCACTTGACCATATGTGGGGATATGTCTCGCACCTGGCCGACAGAAAAACGGCCGGCACGGAACCGGATCAGCTCCTGCGACTGACTCGAACCCTGGCCCGGACCGGCGACATCCGCTACCTTCTGGAGTCAACCGCCCTGGGCGAACTCGGGGTGTGGCAACCTTGAAAGGGGAAACAATGTCTTCGAATGCCACCATCCGGCGTATTCAATAAATCCGGCGCAATACGCTTCGCTATTGCGCCCTACAGGGGCTGGCCGGGCCGCGACAAATTATCTCTCCATATATCCGGAATCCAGTGCCGTAGGGCGTAATAAACGAAGTGCATTACGCCGGATGACAGTCTATACAAGGCACTCCATTTTCATGGAATACCAGAATTAGGGATTCAGCAATTGTTGATATACCGTTTATCACGTCTCGAATGGTCCGTCATTCCGGCATG
>JACQYM010000130.1 GCA_016208225.1 Deltaproteobacteria bacterium
AGGCCATCAATCGTCTTTCCGCGGAGGCCAGGTAACAGACGGAAGGCGTCACCCGCATCCTGGCTGAAATCAGGGCAGTGCTCCTGGAGGCTTTGGACGCTGCCGAAACCTTGCTGCTGGATCTGGAAAAGGTGACGGAGATTGATCTGATCGGCTTGCAGTTCATCTGTTCCACCCATCGCAGCGCCATTGCCGGCAAGAAACATTTTTCCGTCATGAAAGCCGGCAATACGATTATCGAGGAGGCAATGGTTGGAACGGGTCTTGTCAGGCTCACCGGCTGTCTCCAGGCGGCAGGAAATACCTGCATCTGGGCAGGGGGAGGGGAATAATGGCCAAGGTGATTATGACGGCCGATGATTCGGCCAGCATCCGGCAGATGGTGGCTTTTACGCTCAAGCAGAGCGGCTACGAGGTGGTGCAGGCGGTGGACGGTCAGGATGCCCTGCAGCAGCTCGCCTCCAGAAAGGTGGACATGCTGATTACCGATCTCAATATGCCCAATCTCGATGGCATCGGTCTGATAAAAGGGGCGCGGGCCCTGCCGGCATGCAAGTTTATCCCCATCGTCATGCTGACCACGGAGTCCCAAGACTCAAAAAAACAGGAAGGCAGGGCAGCCGGGGCCACCGGGTGGATCGTCAAACCGTTCAAACCTGAACAATTACTGGCTGTGGTGAAAAAGGTGCTGGGATGATGGATAATCAATACGCGGATACTTTCAAGGAAGAGGCCTATGAGCTGCTGGCGGAGCTGGAAAGCTCCCTGCTCGAACTGGAGGACCGGCCCGACGATATGGAACTGGTCGGCCGGGTTTTCCGGGCCATGCATACCATCAAGGGCTCCGGCGCCATGTTCGGCTTTGATGACATTGCCGCCTTCACCCATCAGGTGGAAACAGCCTTTGATCAGGTGCGGAGCGGCCGGCTTGCCGTCAGCAAAAAAATGATCAGCTTGACCCTTGCGGCCCGGGATCAGATCAAGACGATGCTTGACGGTGCAGGACAGGAGGGCTTGGTGGACGCCGGGGTAACCGACCGGTTGATCGCAGACTTTAAAGAACTGCTGGGTCAGAGTGAGACAATGTCCCCGGCGCCGCAGGCCGCAGATGCCGTGGATCTCTCATCTGCTGAAGATACCCCGGCGGCAGCGGATCAGGTTACCTATCGGATCCGCTTCAAACCCCGGCAGCAAATTTTTGCCAACGGCACCAACCCGGTTGCTCTGCTGCATGAGTTGAGCGGCTTGGGGAAGTGCGAGATTGTCGCCCATACCCGCAATGTCCCGGTGCTTGAGGATCTCGACCCTGAATGCTGCTATATTTTCTGGGATATGATCCTGACCACGGCGCTGGGGGTCAATGCCATAAAGGATGTCTTTATCTTTGTCGAGGATGACTGCGAGCTGAAGATTGAAATTATTGACCACGGCGCCATGTCCGGCGGCGATGAGACCTATAAGAAGCTTGGCGAAATTCTGGTGGAGCGGGGCGATATTGCCCTGGAAGATGTGCAGGCGATTCTCTCCACCCAGAAAAAGGTGGGTGAACTGCTGGTGGAAAAAGGGCTGGCAGATCCCATTCAGATCCAGTCCGCCCTGGTTGAGCAGCAGCATGTCAAGGAGACGCGTGAGGTACGCAAGCAGAAAGAGGAACTGACCCACGCCCAGGAAGCAGGGGCCAGCATCCGGGTGCCGGCGGAAAAACTCGATGTGCTGGTCAATCTGGTGGGCGAGCTGGTAACCATCCAGGCGCGTCTCACCGAAACCGCCGCCGTGCGGCAGGAGGTTGAATTACTGAGCATTGCCGAGGAGGTTGAACGGCTGACCGGCGAGCTGCGGGATAATGCCTTGAATATCCGCATGCTGCCCATCGGCACCACCTTCAATAAATTCAAGCGCCTGGTGCGCGATCTCTCAGGCGAGTTGGGCAAAGAGATCGAAATGACCACCTCGGGTGCGGAAACAGAGCTCGACAAAACGGTCATCGAGCGGCTGAATGACCCCCTGGTCCATCTGATCCGCAATTCGATTGATCATGGCATCGAGAGTCCCGAGGCGCGGGAGGCGGCGGGCAAACCAAGGCAGGGTAAGGTCGTGCTGGCCGCCATCCATTCCGGCGACAGTGTTCTGCTCACCATAGAAGATGATGGCGCCGGCCTGAATAAGGAGACGATTTTTGCCAAGGCCGTGGAAAAGGGTATGGTGTCTCCTGATGCCGAACTTTCCGACCATGAGATTTACAATCTGATTTTTGCTCCCGGTTTCTCGACGGCCAGCAAGGTGACCAGCGTTTCCGGACGCGGGGTGGGGATGGATGTGGTGAAACGGGCCATTGATGCCCTGCGGGGCAGCATCGCCATCAGTTCCCGGCCGGGTGAAGGTACGATCATCAGTGTCCGGCTCCCCCTGACCATGGCGATTATCGAGAGCCTGCTGGTGCAGATCGGCGAGGACCGGTTTCTCATTCCCCTTTCCCTGGTGGACGAGTGTATCGAGCTGACCCGCGCTGATGTGGCCGCGGCCCATGGCCGTGACATGGCAACGGTGCGCGGGCACCTTATCCCCTATATCCCTTTGCGGCAGAAATTCAGCATTTCCGGGGCAGTACCCGACATCGAGCAGGTGGTCATCACCCAGGTGAACGGCACCCGGGTGGGTTTTGTTGTGGACCATGTGATCGGCGAGCATCAGACGGTGATCAAGTCCCTGGGCCGGGCCTATAAGAATGTGGATGGCATGTCAGGGGCCACCATCCTCGGGGACGGCAGCGTGGCGCTCATCCTTGATATCCCCCAACTGGTCAATTCCGTGGAACAGAGCAGCCGGTAGGCCATTGTCCCAAAAGAATGTCCGCATCCGGCTGGTTGAAACGGCATAAGGAGCCGTAACGAAATGGCATAAGAAAACAGAGGTTACGGCTCCTGGTTTCAGGTTGAAGATCGAAAGAAGGCCGGCAGGGGACGGGGGAACAGCAGGTGCAGTCCGCACCTTGTCTGACGACAGGGGCACGCGGGAACATGCAGCACGAGAAGCATTGAGAACCAAAAAAAACAGGGAAGGAGAATAAAGAGCGATGAAAATGAGCGATATGAAAATCGGCAACAGACTGTTTGCAGGTATTTCCATCATCATCGTGCTGCTATGCTGCGTAATCGCGTTCCAGATTGTGAAGATGAATGTCATGGGGCACATGCAGGACGAAGGGGCCAAGCGCAACGAAGATTCGATCCAGGTCCTGCAGGTCGACATGCGGGTGGATGAACTTGCCATGTTTGTGGCTGACGCCATCATCAACAATGATGTGCGGGGCTTTGAGCAGCAGCTGGCGAAGTACAGGGAAGTGGCGGCTCGGGATATCGAGACGGTCCTGACCCTGGTTGACACCCCGGAGGAGAAAAAGGACGCCGAGCAGTTCAAATGGGAGTATCAGAATCTGCTGACCTACCTTGAAAAGGATGTGCTTGCGGCGCTCACCCGTGGGGATGCGGCGGAAATCCGGACGGTCAACGAGGAGTTTGACCGTCGGGCTGAGACCACCATGCTGCCCCTGGAAAAGATTGTCGATTCCTTAATCAATGAAACAAAAACAGCCGATGTCGAGTTTGACACCCTGAGGAAAAACGCCATGCTGCTGGCCGTCGGCCTGGCGATTGGCGCCGTACTGCTGGCCGTTGGCTTCACCAGGCTGCTGACCCGCAGCATCACCGCTCCCTTAGCCGAGGCCGTGGCCGTGGCAGACTGTCTGGCGGAAGGAGATCTCACCGCAAAAATTGAATCGGGCAGCAAGGATGAAACAGGCATGCTGCTTTCTGCCATGGGCACCATGGTGAACAGGCTCACGGAGATCGTGGCGGAGGTGAAAGGCGCTGCCGACAACGTGGCGGCCGGCAGCCAGGAACTTTCGGCCAGTGCCCAGCAGATGTCCCAGGGCGCCACCGAACAGGCGGCGAGCGCCGAAGAAGCCTCCTCAAGCATGGAAGAGATGTCCTCCAACATCCGGCAGAACGCGGATAACGCCCTGCAGACCGAAAAGATCGCCACCAAGTCGGCGACTGACGCCCAGCAGGGCGGCAAGGCGGTGGTGCAGACGGTCTCTGCCATGAAGGAGATCGCCGGCAAGATCTCGATCATCGAGGAGATCGCCCGGCAGACCAACCTGCTCTCCTTGAATGCCGCCATTGAGGCGGCCAGGGCCGGGGAGCACGGCAAGGGCTTTGCAGTGGTGGCCTCGGAGGTACGTAAACTGGCGGAGCGGAGCCAGAAGGCGGCGGCCGAGAT
>JACQYM010000131.1:0-8608 GCA_016208225.1 Deltaproteobacteria bacterium
AATAGGCGGTCTTGCCCGGGGTGGGTGCGCTGTAGCCGCCGGTATGACAGAGGGCGCAGCTGCCGGTATAGGGCCGGGCCGGGGCGCAGGCAGTATTGACATCAGTGCCGAAATCGCCGAAGGCATACGCGCTTGAAGCGACAAAAAGGAGTGAGCCGGTCAGGGCCACCACAAAAGACATTTTTTTCTTAGACATTATAAATCCTCGTTTTGTTGATTAAAAAAAGGTACAGCAAGAAAAGTATTCCGGTTTCAGCAGGTTACCATCACCAGTCGTCTGGGATTCCATTACCTACCACCTAAACGACTGCTGCTTCGTCACTTCATACTTTCACCTCCAAGAGTCGTGCTGTTGACTGACAAGTGTACTTCATGCGGTGCGCACCGCACTATTTCACTTATTCTGTTTCCCTCAATTTCCCAGGCGCAATTTGCGCCCTTTATGATTTATTCAGATCTGAATGGGGAGTGTCCTGCGTCATTGCAGCTAGTGTGCCAAATGCTCCTGATGATCATTCCCAATACGAAATAATCAACTAAAATATTTATTTTACTAGATATTTTTTTGTAGTGACAGCGACGATCGTTGAAAACCCTGCCACCCAGGAAACCATCCGTGTGTCTCTTATGAGAGACGGGATTTTTTTGCGCCCGCGCCGCATCAAGCGCCCATAGACACCACAAGGTGGTAGAATTACCCATAAATCCTCCCCTGCGGCAATGGATGCCAAAAGTGTATGCTTTTGCAGAATTAATTTTAAAATTTGAACTTCCGGCAGGGCGAATGGAAAAAAAACGAAGGCATTCCCTTGGGCAAATATCCACCCTTAAGAAAGTTAACTCATTCATCAATATGCATTAATTCTTTTGTATTTCTCACCGGCAATTCAGCCGCTGCGACACCTGAGATCCTTGCTCGCTCCTGTCGCCAGGAAAAAAAATCCCCGTATCCTGTTTGAATCTGGTAAAATTTTCCGGCCCTGCTTCTTCGTCCAGGGAAGGAGGAGCATCCAGTTCACCCATGGCGTGAAGATTGCAGATTTATCCTGCAGACATATGAAGGTACCCTTCATTACGTCTGCTTCATGGAGAATGCAAACATGCAGAAACCCCCAAGCCAAAATCTGCCGCCGGAAGTGCTCATCAGCTGTCTCGATGTGCTCTGCCGCGCCAACGCAACCGTGTTTGAAAGCGACCCCAAACTGGCGGCGGACATCGCCCAGGCGATTGAATCCCTCTCAACCGCTCTGCAATGCCAGGAACAGCCGGCGAACGCTGCCCCGGCAAATGCACTGCCATTTCAGGATCCATTGCCGGAACCCCTGGAGTATCGGAAAAAAGAAATCGTTTCCGACTATCTGCGTGGCGATGACGCCATTGTTGATGTACTGACCAATGAGGTTATCCGCAAGCCGTCCAGGAAATGAGCGGGCGGCGGGCCGGCCGAGTCAATGCCGCGACACACGGCCTCGTTGTTGACGCGCTGAAAATTTACAGGAAAAGCAGAAAATCCATGGATATTGAAGAAAAATATATTGTCGGTGTCGACAGGCTGATTCCACGGCCGGACCTTGCCTTGGAAGTGCTGAAAATTGCCCAGGACTCGGGGGGCACTGTTGCGGATCTGGCCAAAAAAATAGAACAGGACCCGAACCTGACCGCCAACATGCTGCGCATGGCCAATTCCTCCTATTTCGGCCATATGCGGGAAATCACCTCAATTCAGGAGATCATTATCCGGCTTGGTTATGATATGGTGAAAATCCTGGCCATCACCAGCGCATCGGCAGGGATTTTGACCTCGCCCCAGGAAGCCTATCATCTCGAACCCCGCACCCTCTGGAATCACTCCCATGCCTGCGCCATCCTGGCGGGAATCATTGCCAGATATGCCGGCCTGGAGAACAATTATACCGTCTATACGGCGGGACTGCTCCACGATATCGGCAAGGTCGTGCTGAACAAACCCCTGCTGGCCGCCTGCGCCGCAAACAGGACGGACAGCAGATTCTCCTCCATTCTTGATCTGGAGCATTTCATGCTCCACACGGATCACGCCCGGGTCGGCAGGGCGCTCCTCGCCGCCTGGGGCCTGCCGGAGAGCATCACGGGGCCGGTGGGCGGGCATCACGCAACAGAGTGGGGGAAAGCGGCTCCGCTCCCCGTCAGGATCGTCAGCCTGGCCAATTTCCTGGTGGAAAGCATCGGCATCCGTTCAACCTTGCCGGACGTCTATCTGTTTAATGTGGAGGAATTTCTCCGGGAGAACCAGCCCCTGCCCGATGTGCCGAATTTCATGGCGGTCATGGGACGCATCATGGAAGAATTTTTCAGCCGCTTCGGAGAAACGGACCTGATTCTCGCCTGAGACGGCTGGTGGAGATGGCTCATGGCTGATGGGTCATGGGTGATGGCTGAGGACAGAAGGGCGGTTCGCGAACCGCCCCTACAGCTCGTTGGTATTTTCCTTACACTCCTAACTTCTCACTCCTTACTCCTCACTCCTAACTCCTCACCGCAGTTGCGGTTAAATCCGCATTCCCCAATCCGCAATCCGCAATCGTATAATCCCCAATCATTTCACCTTGATCTCAACCCCCATGCCCTCTTTGTCCTTATCCACCGGGCCAATGCGCGGCTCCACCAGAAACACCCTTTCCGCCTCCACCGGCCCCTGCTCGACAAGACTGTTCCGCACGGCATCAGCCCGCTGAATGGCCAGATCCCGCAGATCATCGTCCGTGATGACAATATGTTCATACAGGAGTTTTTCCATCTCCGCGGACGGTATGTCCTTCAGCAGTCCCAGGATATTCTTCGGCCGCTCGAACTCGGCAGCCTTGTACGCCTTTTTCAGGTAGCGTTCATACTCGTCAGCCGCGATCTCCAGGGCATCGACATCCGTAACGGCAGCCTGTTCGCCGGCCAGATCCTGCATTTTCTGCACCTTGAGCAGCCGTTCAAAGCGGATCCGGGCAAGTTGCGGGCTGTCCACCGCCGGGTCGCTCTGTCCGGTGAGTTCGACTTTGATGCTGGGCCGATCATAAAGAACCTTGGCAAGCTTGGTTAGCTTCTCCGTATCCGCCGCGTCTATTTCAGCCAGGCCGGGGGGAAAGCGCGCATACTGCTTTTCTCCTCCCCCCTCAAAAAGGGCGCCCAGCAGGGAAAAAGGCGCGGTCGCCGCTTTGACCAGCAGATTGTAAAGGGCCTTGAAAACCACCCGGACGACGCTGAATTGCGGGTCATCCAGCCGGCCTGACACCGGGATGTTGAGATCGATCTCGCCCTGGCGGTTTTTCAACAGGGCAATGGCAAGCTGCACCGGCAGATTCACGGCGGTTTCGCTTTCTACATAATCGCCCAGGGTAATCTGGTCGACAAAGGCATTGTTTTGGGAGGTAAGGATGCCGTTTTCCACAACATAGTGCAGATTGAGATTCAGTTTGCCCTTGGTCAGCGGATAGCCGATATACTTGAGGGTATAGGGGCTGGCGGGATTCAGCTCGATACCGGTGAATTCAGCCGTAATATCGGTGTAAAAATCCTGCCACGGTTTAATGGAGCCGGTCAGTTTCACCGGAGAATGCTGATCAAGTAAAGCCGTAATCTGTATATCCGCGGCCACATCCTTGCCGGAGGAGAGTCCTTTGACCCGGCCCTGGATATCCTGCAGAGTGGTGGCGAAATGAGGGGTAACGCTGCGATCGGAAAAAGCGACCCTGCCGTTTGCCAGTCGCACCTGGCCGATGCGTATATCAGGCGCTGTTTTCCCCGCTGCCTTTGGTTCCTGACTTGGTTCCTGACTTGGTTCCTGCCGCTGTTTTCCCTCCCGGCCTTCGACGACCAGGGTGCTCAGGTTGAGCACCCCCTGCTGACTGCGATACACGGAGGAGCCAAGGCCGCCGAGAAACACCTCATCAGCGGCAACGCGCAATGGTTCCGTCTCCACCTTCAGGTTCCGGGCCAGCAGTTCATCCCAGGCCAGGAGTTTGCCGCCTTCGCGCTTGTCCAGCGCGAAAAATTTGCGACTGCTCACCTCGCCCAGGTAGGAGGCGGCAAGCTTGCCGGCCTTGTTGCGGGCAATGGTCAACGCCCCCTTTGCCCCACCCTGTCCGCCGCCGATGGCGACATGAAGTCTGTCGTCAATGTAGGGTTGCACGGCCTGCAGCGGCAGGGCCGCCAGATCAAGGTCAAGGCGCACGTCCAGGGGGGAAAGAGCTGCCGTGCCGCGAACCTTCACCTTGCCTGTTTTGTTGAGCCGCAGGCTGAGATCAAGGGCGCATTTTTCCCCCTGGCGGTTCGTCACATTTTCCACTGCCAGATGCAGTCCGTCCATGGCAAGCACTACCGGCCGGGCCGGCCCCTGATCGGTGAATGTCACCCCGTATTCGGCAACATCAATCGCCTTGACCAGCACCTGCCACTCCGCCGGTCGCTCCTTCCCTCCCTCTTCTTTCCGCGCACCGGGGGATGCCGGGTCCGCTCCGGCAGGGGCCAGGAAATCCCGCACATTGAGCGTCCCGTCCCGGCGCAGCGTAAGCGGGATGACAGCCCCCTTGCTGGTGCATTTGCCGATGACCACGGTTTTTTCCTGCACATTCAGCGCCCCGTCACTGACCAGAAATTCCGGGACAACGATTCGGTCTTTTCCATCCGGCCCGCTGGCGGCAAACCCGCCGGCTTCGATCTCCAGGCCGGAGACCAGCAAGGCGCTGTCAGCGGCCGTATAATCGACATGGGCTCGCGCCCTGAGCTTTTCCGCCGCCAGCTCCGCCCGCAGCCCCTTTTCATAATAGGGACGGTACTTGGCAACACTGATGTTCTCCACTCCCGCATCGGCCGCGACATGGAGAGGCGCCAGGGAAAATGCGCCGTCAACCTGCAGATTCTCGCCGCTTTCCGTGGCCAGCGTCAGCGTATAGTCGGCGGACTTGTCCCGGTTGGTGCTGAAATTTTTCACCTGCAGATGCACCGGCGCCACGGTGGTCTGAAAAGGCGCACTCCTCGTCAGATCGGTAAAATGAACGGTCCCGGCCTCGACGGTCGCTTCAGCAACATCAAGCAACAGGGCGGGACCGGGTGTTGGCGCTGGGCCGAGAGAGCCCTCGCCCTGGGCCGCGCCCACCAGATCGGCAAGACTGAACCGACCATCCGCCTGTCGCTGCACATGGAGTTCTGGGTTTTTCCAGAATATCCGGCTGAGATGGAACTCCCGGCGGAGGATGTGGGCCCGCTCGATATCCACCGCGAGTTCCGTAAAGGAGAGCAGCGGCTGCTGCTGCCCGTCAACCATCACCACGTCCCGCAGCCCCGCCCTGCCCTGAATCTTGATGGCCGGGTTGCCATCCTCATGCTGCATGAAGGAGAGGGCGACATCGAGATCAAGCAGCCCTTGTTTTACGCTGAAATTCAGATTATCAGGCAAATAGGGCAGATAGTGGGTGAGATCAATAGCGGTGAAATTGACATTGAGTTCCGACTGCCTGGTTTTGTGAAAAGGAATGCTTTCCCCGTGCATATCGAAGGTCGTGTCGTTGAGCGTGGCCGTAAATGCCGGTTTCGTAAAAATTTCCACTTCATAGGGAAGATTTGACAGAAAGGGAAAGGCGACATGCAGGGCGCTCAACTGGTGACTGACATCCTTCGCCTGGTCGAGAAAGTCGATTTTTCCGCCGGAGAGCTCGATGTTGTTGATGGAAAAGAGCAGCCCCCTTCCCTTTTCCTCCTCCTTCTCTTTCTTTTCCCCGGCCGGGGCATCAGCCGCCAGCAGATCGGAAAAATTAAAGCGCTGGTCCTTATGAAACACGATCCGGCAATAAGGATTTATCAGGGAAAAGGACCTGACGATAACGGCGCGTTTGAAAAGAGAAATCGCCTGCAGATTGAACTGCAGACTGTCAAAGGAGACAAACGGTTCCGGGCCGTTCGGCTCCTGCACGGCAAAACCGTTGACCGTCGCCTGCAGGGTATAGGGATTGATTTTCACCTCCCGGACCGATGTGGTTCTGTGCAGCGCCTGGGTCAGTTTTTTTTCCAGTTGGCTGCGGACTATGGCAGGCAGAATGAAAAAGCCGAAAAGGGTGTAGAAAAGAAAAGCGCCGCAGATCATAACAGTCCAACGCTGCCACCAAGGCAAGACTCGCCAGCTCCGCATCCATTTCCGTTCAGCCATCATGCTCCTCCCTTATCATTGACGAAATCGTAAAAACTGAAAATTAACCACAGAGAGCACAGAGCCCACAGAGATAACTGACTGTTTAAAAATGTTTTCTCTGTGTTCTCCGTGTGCTCTGTGGTGAAAATGGACTTTTTACGAATTCATCATTCTTGCCAGCAGGGGGCCAAAGATCCGCATCGCCATATCGGCAAAACCCTGATCAAGCGGCTCCCCGTCCTCCCCCTGGTAACGGAATCTGAGATAGACATCATCACCTTCGCCGCTGCCGTCATATACGCCGCGCCAACTGGCCTGGGCCTCTTTCCACGCCCTGCCCGGGTTGCCCTGCCCGGCCCAGCGCGCATAGTTCCAGGACGTTTCGGCAAAAAATGGCAACGGCGCCCGCTGTCCCTGCCAAAAGAGGTCAACGAGCAGGGCCAGAATCTCCGCACTGTCCGGCACGGCCGCCAACACCACCGTCGCATCGTTTGCCACCACCACGCTCCGGCAGGGCAGGTCCATGGCCGGCTGGTTGGCGATCAGATGTGCGATCCAGGCGCGCAGCAGGTCCCGGCCCTTGAGCCGGGCTGGGCGGGCGTACAGCAGTCCGCGCTCCGTCATCCTGTCAAGGGTGCCGCAGAGCAGAAAATCCCGGACCGCGATCCGGAAAACAGGCGGGCTCACCAGGGGCGCCAGGTGGGGGGCCAGCAGCTGATAAAATCCCGCCGCCTCATCCTGCATTTCACGGGCCGCGATATCGCCGACCCTGCCATGGGGCAGCATGCCGCGGGCCTTCCACAGCCGGGCCGGGCTCTCTGTTCTCTCGCCGCGCACTTGATGGTCAAGCAGCTCGCTTGCCAGCTGGTAACGGGGCAGCCCGGCCAGAGAAAATGGCTCATTGTCGAGAAAAACCTCCTCCAGGGGTGCCAGCTCAACACCGAGACGACGTCGGCAGAAAAAACGCACCGGATGCAGAAAAAAATCGATGAAATCGGCGAACTCGATCTCCCGGACCGGGCTGGCCGGCGGCGGCAGAGGGAGCCCGCACCAGAAGCCTGCCCCGGGATCCGGCCCGCCGGCCAGCCTCTGCGCGGCGCTGCAATTTTCCGGGGCATAGCTGAACAAAGCGCTGCCCGGCTGAAAATAGGCGGGATGAAAGGGCTGCAGCCGGTGACGGGTGACAAATCGGACTGCCGCGGCCGATTCTTCCGTGGCCTGCCCGGCCGGGGCCGGGCAGACGGCGGCCATATAGTCGAGCAGCTCGCTGACCAGCACCGAGGGCGGCAGGGTGGTGTCATCCCGCGCGGACTGTCCCACATAACTGATGGAGAGCTGCCGGCGGGCCGAAAGCAGGGCCTCGAGAAAGAGAAAGCGGTCATCATGGCGCGGGCTGCGGTCCCCTCTTCTGGGGTCCCGGCACATCAGGTCGAAACTTAAGGCAAAATGGGGCCGCGGAAAATCGCCGTCATTCATGCCGAGCAGACAAACAACCTGAAAGGGAATGGCCCGCATGGGCAGCAGCGAGCAGAACGTCACCCCGCCGCTGAGAAAGCCATGGGGCGATTTTTCCACCCGCAGCTGCTGCTGCAGCCAGCTGTTGATCACCCGCAGTTCCACGGCCTCGTGAAAACCCGTTTCCGCCTCGATCTCCGCCATCCCCTGCAACGTCTGCTGCAGGGCCTGCAGGTCGTTTTCCTGCTCCGGGCCGGGTTGCAGACAGTCATCAACCAGGGTTTGCAGCTCCGCGGCCCAATGCGACAGCCGGCGTTTGCCGGGCAGGCGGGACAGGCTGCCAAACAGAACATCAATGGCATCAAGCAGACGGCCGAGCAGATCCGCATCGCTTTCCGCCATGTGGCCGAAAGGCAGGATGCCGGCAAACAGCTCGCCACGGTCCGCCATGGCATAGCCGAGCAGTAAGCGGTCAAGCCCCGCCCGCCAGGTGTTTTCGGCATAGGGCGGCAACCCGAGCTCCTCCTTGTGGCCGCCGTCCCGGCCCCAGCGGATGGCAGCATCCCTCACCCAGCCTTTGATGATCGTGCAGTCCGTCTCGCTGAGACCGAATCTGCCGGCAAACAGCGGTCGCTGCACCATATCAACCACCTCCCGGGCCGGACAGCGGCTGCCTGCCATATCAAGCAGGCCGAAAAAGGTGTCGATCAGCATGCTGTCCGCCCCGACGCCTTTGTCGGCCAGGGAGAAGGGGATGAAACGGGGATGGTCCCTTTCCAGGCCGAAGACCGCCTGCACCAGCGGGATATACGGCTCGATATCCGGGGCCATGACGATGATGTCGCTGGCGGTGAGCGACGGGTCGCCGGCAAACAGGGCCAGCAGCTGGTCCTGCAGCACCTCCACCTCCCGCATCGGGCTGTGGCAGGAATGGATGACCACGGAATCATCCTCACCCCCGTACGGGGTAGAGGTAAGATCCAGAATGTCCCGCTGGAT
>JACQYM010000131.1:8646-19383 GCA_016208225.1 Deltaproteobacteria bacterium
CGGGGCTTCGAAAAGCTCCTGTTCCAGGCAGTCCCGCTCCTGCAGCAGAATGAGAAAGTCGCGGGCCACATGGCCCATGGAGGCGAGCAGGGGATTGCCTGATTCCAGATAAAGGGCGCCGGCGTCCCCCGCCTGCCGCACAACACGGCGGGCGATCTCCCGCTCCGGCAGGATGTCGCCCCACCAGTGGCGGCAGGGGTTCATGAAAAAGAGGTTGACCGGTATCTGTTCGGACAGGGCATGGAAAACTTCAAGGTGAAAGGGGGGCAGACTGGAGATGCCGAACAGGGTGACGCGGCCTGGCAGATCAGCCTGGGAATTTTCCCGCAGGGCCTGCAGAAACCGGGACAGCAGGGCGGCCCGGTGCACCTGGCCGTGCCGGCTCACAAACCTTTGCCACAGCAGGGCCTGCCAGCCCCCATCCCCGCCGTTTTCCCAGGAGCTGATCAGGTCGGGGCGATAGATGATGTATTGATCAAAAAGATCGGCCAGCTGGCCGGCCAGCTGAAAACGATGCAGGGGATCATCAAGAGGGGCGGCAAGATGGCGGAACGCCGGCTCCTGCCGCAGCTCGGCCAGCAGCGCCATGAGCTGCCAGCAGGCCCTGCCCCGTTCGAATGCGGGCTGCTCATCAACGGACAGTACCCGGTTGAAAATCTCCGCCACGAATCTGTTCGGAAAAGGACAATGACCATTGGCCCACACGGTCAGCAAGCCGGCCATTTCCATGGCAAGCCAGCGCGCCATGCCGCGGCTCTGCACCACGACAATTTCCGGCTCCAGGGGCGGCAGAGGCTGCCGGCGAAAAATTTCCCCGCACTGCCGGGCGAGAATCTCCAGCCGATTACTTGTGTAGAGGTTAAGGGCCATACATTATTCTTACCCCCCCCGGCTGAAGGTGCAAGAAATTAATCGACCGGCAACTGAATTCTGGTATATATATTGCGGATTTCGGATTGCGGATTGCGGATTTAACATCAACATCAGTGAGGAGCAAGGAGCGAGGAGTGAAAAGTGAAAAGCGAAAGGAAAATCCCAGCAAAGTGTAGGGGAGAGAACCGCCCTTCTGCCTCAGCCATGAGCCATCAGCTAGGAGACATCACCCATGAGCCATGAGCCATCAGCCACCAACCACGAGCCATCAGCCATGAGCCATCAGCCACGAGCCATCCATACCTGTGTAACCCCGGAAGGCGACTTTCTCTACTGCATCCACCAGCCGTCATATGCGGTGAAGAACCTGCGCGAAAACGACCTGATTGCCAGCCTGGGCAGATGTGACGGCCGCGAGCATCGTAACCTGGAAAATTTCCCGTCAGCCGACATCGAGGTGGAAAAGGCGGACCGGATCTATGAGATCCCCAATGTTTTTCCCTTCAAGGGCGCCACCTTTATCAATTCCGGCTGGGCGGACGCCCGGGCAAGGGACCCGCTCTCCATCCGGCTGCCAACCCCCCGGGCCGTATCATTTTCGGAAAGCGTCAGGCCTGTGCTGGCCGCCAAGGACGGGGTTGCCATTGACGAGCTGTTCAAAGCCCTGCCGGAACCGGTGCTCCTGGCCCTGGCCACCACATCAACCGATCCGGGGGATCTGGTCAGGCTGGCTGCCTTGAGCTGTGACTTTGTGGTTGACGGCGAGGGCGTTCCAGCGGGGCTTCTCTACCGGCGCAATGAACGGGGCGGAACAAGGGCCGTGATCAAAAACCATCCGCTCTTTGAAGCGGTGGCCAACAACCCATATCTGCCCGATCCGTTCAAGCAGGCGATGGTGCTGCGTCCCGGCGCCCAGGGCAACAGCGAAATCGTCGGCGAATGGAACGCGGCGGACCACCACATCTTCGAATACCTGCGCCGCAACTCGTACATCCCCTGGGGCCACTATGCGGCCAACATGGCCAACGACGCCCAGCGTTACGATATCCGGCAGCTCTCCGCCGCCGACATGACCGGTCTGCGCCATCTCTACTACCAGCGCACCTATGTGCGGCTGGCCGCCGATCTCGGCATGGATGCCGGGGCCGGCAGAAGAACCCTGGCCGCGGACGAACTGGAAGAACTGCGGTTGGCCATCTGCCGGCAGCTCGCCGGAAACGAAGCCGCCCCTGCCTTTGACTGCACCCTGTGGGGCTGGAACTACGGCTTTGACTATGCCCCCAGCCATTATCGGCTCAACGCCTCCCACCAGCAGGTGCACCAGCAGTTCGCCCTGCTGCCCGCTGCCGTGCCGGCCATGCAGGCGGGCCGAAAAAACGGCGCCGCCCTCCCCTCCTATGGCTGCGGCGATCTGGTGGCCGACTGCGTGCGCGCCTACCGCGAGGCGCATGGCCGTTCCCTGTTCGACGACCTGGTCACCAATATCCGCCGCAACCGGCGCCTGGATGATCATGAGGGTGAAACATCGCTCATTATCCACGAAGATGAAGAGGTGATGCTCTTTGTCCCCAAGGCCCAGACTTCCCAGTGGGAACTGCAGCTCATGCCCCTGCGGGCCGTGGGCAATATCCTGGAGGCCGATCCCGCCATGCGCCGCTCCCTGGATAACGGCATCTCCACTGCCATGCAGGTGCTCGGCCGCCTGGGGGTCAGGATGACAAACACCATCGAGTATGCCAAGCGGTTCACCGATCGTTCGGACCAGCGACTCCTCTACAGCTTCCTGCCCAAACTTCCCGAATCTCCGGGCGCCTTCAGCGAGGCGCAGCTGCGCTGGATCATGGGCCACTACCCCGAGGATTTTGCCGCGGCATGCCGCAGCACACTGCGGGGTTAACGCGCAATTTTGATGGACTCGTAAAAACTGAAAATTAACCACAGAGAGCACCGAGCCCACAGAGATAACAAATTGTAATTAAAATATTTTCTCTGTGATCTCTGCGGGCTCCGTGGTGAAACTAGACTTTTTACGAGTCCGTCAATTTTCAGGCAGGTAAAAAGCTCGTCCCGACTAGGGGCAAATAAGCGGTAATCAAATTCTTTTACCAGTTATAGTTATCATAATTGACAAATTACACATGCTGATTGTAAAGTATCCTGCTAAACAGTTTCCGCCATGACTGCCCCCCCTTTTTTCCGGCAGTGATGTAAAATAATCTCAAGGATTTTCTTGAGAAAGCCGAAAATACTGCCAGAACGAAAGAGGGATAATTATGAATATCAGAACCAAGATTACTGCGCCCACGGTCTTTTTTTTCATTCTTTTCGGCGCCATGGGCGCCTTTCTGGTCAGCCGGCTGATCTCGATCACGGTCAACCATCAGGTGCAGCAGGCCGAGGCGACCATGCAGCAATCCCTGCAAATTTCCACGGACGAAAAAATCAGGGAAATCGACAACACCATTGACCGCATCGCCAGAAAGGCACTGAATGAGGCGGCGCTTTTTGCCGGCAGCCCCGAGGTCATCGCCGCCTACCAGGTCGCCCTGACCGGCAACATCGACGATGAGGAAGATGCCCAGGCCCAGAAAGCACGGGAACAGCTGCGCGCCTACTTCAAACCGATCATTGCCGACTACACGGAACATACCGGCGCCCAATCCCTCCGCATCCACTTTCACCTGCCCAACGGCCGCAGCCTGGTCCGCCTCTGGCGGGACGGCTGGCAGGCGGTGCGGGACGGCGAGGAAGTTGACGTCTCCGATGACATCTCCGCCTTCAGGAAATCGGTCCTGGCGGTGAATAAGGAGAGCCACAAGGCCCTGACCGGCATTGAGATCGTGCCGAGCGGTTTCGTCATCTTCGGCATTGCGCCGATCAACGATAGTCAGGGAAAACATCTCGGCTCAAACGAGGTGATCTACGAGATAGACAGCCTGATGCAGGTGAGCAAAACCAGCAAGGTGGTCGATTACGCCATCTATCTTGACGCCGACCAGCTGGGCGTCGCCACCGTGATGCAGGATGCGGCCAAGTATCCGGTGATCGACAACAGATTCGTGCTGCAGACCGGAACCAATACCGAACTCAGCACGCCGCTGATCAAAGGTGATTTTCTTGCCCGGGGCCATGAAAAATCCTCTTCCGAGCAGTCCGGCAGCTTTTATCTGACCGGCTTTCCCGTCAAGAATTTTACCGGCAAAACGGTCGGCGTCATGGTCATCATCAATGACATCGCCGAGCAGGTGGGCCTGATCGCCGACATCAAGCAGGACGGCGAAGCAGCGGTCAGTACCCTGCGGCGCAACATCGCCATCGGCATGCTTATCGCCACCTTCTGCTTTGTGAGCGGCCTGATCTTCTTTATCACGCTTGTCATCAACCGCCCGCTGAATGATTCCGTTGACTTCTGCAAAAAACTGGGCAAGGGTGACCTCTCCGCCACCCTCAACATGGGCAAGGCGCTGAACTGCAGTGCAATCATGCAGTGCAACCGGCCGGAATGTCCGAGTTTCGGCAAGCAGGCCTTCTGCTGGGAGGAATCGGGCTCCTTTGCCGCCGTGGCCAGCTGCCCCAAGGCCAGGGACGGCGGCGACTGCAAGGACTGCAAGGTTTACAAAAAAGGCATCGACGATGAGCTGACCGTCATGGGTTCGGCCCTCAACGCCCTGCGGGACGAGCTGCTGATCCGCACCCAGGTTGTGGAAAAAATCGGCAACGGCGATCTGCGTCAGTCCGTAACGATTTCCTCTGACATGGACACCTTCGGCAAATCGCTCAACAAGATGATCAGCAACCTCAACAGCCTGGTGACCGGCATTCTCGACAACTCCCGGCAGCTGACCACCTCGGCCCATGAATTGTCCCACGTGGCTGGCCAGCTCTCCACCAGCTCGGAGGAGATCTCGTCCCAGTCGGGGAACATTGCCGGCGCCACCGAGGAAATCAGCGTCAACACCCAGAACGTGGCCGAGACGGTGAAACAGATCGCCCAGTCCATGCAGAGCGCGGCCAGTGCCACGGAAGAGATGAGCGCCAGTATTGCCGAGATAGGCGCCAACGCGGAACAGGGCACCCTGGTCACCCGAACCGCCCTGGAAAAGGCAGGCGCCGCCACCAAGGCCATCTCCGTCCTGGAGCAGGCCGCGGGTGAGATCAGTGAAGTCACCCGGGTGATCGGCGATATTTCCGAACAGACCAAGCTGCTGGCCTTGAACGCCACCATAGAAGCGGCCCGGGCCGGCGAGGCGGGCAAGGGATTTGCCGTGGTGGCCGGCGAGGTGAAGGAACTGGCGCGCCAGACATCGGAAGCCACCGGCAACATTGCCGCCCGCATCAGCGAGGTGCAGGCCAGCACCCGGCAGGCGGTGGCGATCATCGCCGAGGTCTCCGAGATCGTGGGCCAGGTGAACGATTCATCCGGCATGATCACCGGCGCGGTCAGCGAGCAGGTCACGGTGGCCCAGGATATCGCCGCCTCCGTGGCCCGGGCCAATGACGGCACAAACTCCATCAGCACGGCCCTTGAAGAGCTGAGCACCGGCACCAGTGAAGTCTCCTCCAACATTCAGGCGGTCAACCAGCGGACCACGGATAATGCCGCCGGCATCAATACCGTCAGCAATGCCGCGGTGCAGCTGGCGGATCTGGCAAAACGGCTCGAAGAGATGATGCGCCGGTTTCACATCAAAGAATGATAAATTCGTAAAAAGACTTTTTTCACCACAGAGCACACAGAAATCCCGGAGAAAATATTTTTCATTACATTCAGTTATCTCCGTGGACTCTGTGCTCTCCGTGGTTAATTATCAGTTTTTACGACTTCATCACAGAATAGCGAAAGATCGGGGGGCGCCTCACCGGGCCTGCGACCATGGAACGCATGCGCCGCCCCGCCTCTTCCTGTCAGGAGTTTTTTTGCGCTCCGGCGTGAATTCATCTGCGAAAAAAATCCAAAAGAGTTATAGAGCAAGCAGCAGGCGAACCAGGGGGAACCACCCCCTGATTTGCTGCCGAAACGGCCAGGGCGACCGCGCTTTTGCCCGCAGCTCCGCTGCCTCACGGGGCATGATGCCCTGAAATACGAGACGAAACTCTAGCCATGGACACATCACACATCTCCTATTTTCTCGGGGCCTCCATGCTGCTCACCGTTGCGCCCGGACCGGATAATATTTTTGTTGTTACCCAGGGCATAACCAGGGGCAAAAAAGCGGCGGTGATCACGGCCGCGGGCATGTGCAGCGGCATCAGTGTCCATACCGCCGGCGCGGCCCTGGGCATCTCGGCCATATTCTACTCCTCGGCCCTGGCCTTCAGTCTGGTCAAGTTCGCCGGGGCCGCCTACCTGCTCTTTCTGGCCTGGAAAACCATCCGGGAGCGCCGGGATATCGCCTTGACCGGCAATGCGAGCCCGCTCTCCGGGGTTGCCCTGTTTCAACGGGGATTTGTCATGAACGTCCTGAACCCCAAGGTGGCCCTCTTTTTTCTCGCCTTTCTCCCCCAGTTCGTCTCCCCGCAATCCGCCAATGTGGCACGCGAGATGATCCTGCTGGGCTTGATCTTCATGGTCCAGGGCATCATCATTTTTACCGCCATCGGCCTGCTTTCCGGCGTGATCGGCGCCTACATCCTGAAAAAACCGAAACTTTCCCGAATTTTTTCCTGGCTCACGGCCGGCGTGTTCGCCACCCTGGGCATCCGTCTGGCGCTCGCCCAGAAATGATACTATGCACATGAGGAGAGAACATGAAATATCTTGGTAAATGGCTGCTGGTTGCCGTGTTGATTCTTTGTGCCGCAGCCGATGCCGCGGCAGGAAAGGCGGAGTCCGTCATCAATGAGCTCGACGCGCTCATCGCCCGGGGAGTAGCGGCATCGCCGGCCGGCTTGGAGGCCATAAAGCAGGGTATCGAAGCAAACTCCGGGGAGATCCTGCCGCTGCTGGTGGCAAAGACCGAGGCCCCTGGCCTGGCCGACGGGAACCTGGCGATTTACCTCTGGGCCATGGGCATGACCGGGGCACCGGAGGCCGTTGATCCCATCATCCGGCTGTCCGCGGGGAATAAAAATCCAATGGTGTTCCAGAACGCCCACAGGGCACTGGCCCTCATCGGCGGCGACAAGGCGATTGAATTTCTCTTCCGACAGCTGCAGGGCACGACCGAGCCGACCATCCGCTATGAATTGCTCGATCTCCTCGCCCAACTGCAATACGCACCGGCCCTGCCGGCCTCTATTGACATCCTGCAGCAGGACCCGGACGTTTTCTACTGGCAGTCGGTTTTCGTCTTCGGCAAATACGGGGACATGGCCGTTCCCTTCCTGATCAGCAAAATCACTGACCCGGACAAGCATGTCAGGGCCAATGCCGTCATGGTGCTCGGCCAGTGGCTGATCGCAGAGGAGGCCGCGGCCCCGCTGAAAAAGCAGTTCCGGGTGGAAAGCGATCCGAATATCCGCGCCCTGATTTTAAGCGCCATTGAAAAAATCAGCAGCAATGTCACCGATATCAGGATTTTTTCCGAGGAGGTCCTGCAGACGGAAAAGGATTCGAACGTGGTCCGGTTCGCGGTTGAAACAATCGGCAATCTCGAAGAAATGCAGAACCATATCGCTGCCTTCAAAGCAACCAAGAAAGATGAGCATGCCCTTTTTACGGCAGCATATCAGCAGATTTACACCTCCCTCGGCAGGCAAGGGGATTACAAACTGCTGGCCGCGACCAGCAGCAGGAGCGATGAACCGCAATTGAAAAAACTACGGGAGGTCATCCTGCAGCGCAATGCGGAAGAATGCTTCTATGATTATCAGAAAATAAACGATGTGATCCTGCTGAACAGACTGATCGGCGCCCAGGGGGCGGCCATGTAGCCCCGCCCTGCCCCTGTCACAACCCGGCTGCCCCGTTGCCGGGTGTCAGCCGGGCGCCCATGGTGTAGGGCTCGAGTTCGCAATGTTTCTTATACGGATCTATCTGCAGGTGATAATAGCGGTTCTGCGGCATGTAGATATAGGGCACCTCTTCCTTGGGACGAAAAACGAAATCCGAGAGAATCATGCGGTTCACCGCCCGATGGCCGACAATCATGATGTTGTCATTGTAGTTGTTGAGATAAAAGACCTTCTGCAGCCCCCGGTGCACCCGTTTTTCCATGGTCACATATCCCTCGCCCTGGGGGTAGATGTAGCCGTATTTGTTGCGGTTTCTGGCATTGGCCACCTCGGGCATCCGCTGCCTGATTTCCTGGTAGGTCATGCCTTCGCAGATGCCGGCGTGGATTTCGTTGAATTCCGTCAGGGCGATGATTGAACAGTTTTTCTGCTTTTCCGCGATGGCGGCGGCGGTCTGCAGGGTCCGCTTGTAATTGCTGGTAAATATGATGGGTACCGGAATATCGGCAAAATAGTCGGCCAGGGCCCTGGCCTGGGCCAGCCCGTTTGCCGTGAGATCCGAATCGCCGCCGATGCGGTCTTCCTGGTTGTAATAGGTTTCGCCGTGACGCACCAGAAAGAGATTTTTGACGATACGGGTGGTGATGATATCACGGATCCGGTCATAATAGGGGACCACATCGGAAATCCGCTCCTGCAGGATGCAGCCTTCAAAGGAATCGACCAGGATGCGGTTGCGCTCCTCATGCAACGGCTCGTAGATGCTCTCGTAATGGGCGATGCGCCTGTAAAAGCTGTCAAACGCCTCGGCGGACGGCAGGCTGCTGAACTCCTTCAGGGAGGCCTTGTGCTCCAGACACGCCTCGTTTGCCTCTTCGTCCACATTGACGCACTCAATGAAAAAAACAGGAATGCCCGGAAAGGTTTCCTCAATGGTTTTACGCCGGTACCTGGTCACATTGCTGGCGTCAATGATGGCCACCTCCCCCTCGTTTTCCAGGTAGGAGCGGGCAAGTTCCAGGTTGATGCGGGCGCATTTTTCCCGCAGCTCCATCCCTTGAATATTGTGGGGCGAGAAGAACTCCGGGGAGGAGGTATTGGCATGGGACAGTTTGCGGCGCAGGGCGCCGTTGTTGAAGATCCGCACCTTGGCATCATCAAATTCAAGGGTACGGGCGATTTTGCAGGCCATGGTGGATTTGCCCCGTGCAGGCAGACCAACCATGGCGATCACTAATTTAGCACTCATGGACCGTTTTCCTTCCCTTTTGCTTGCAGGCCCCGGGTGATGCAACGTCCCTTCATCGGCAGCCGGGCAAATCCGCATTTTTACGGATTCTACCATATGTGCTGAAATCGTAAAGAGACTATTTTTTCACCACGGAGCACCCGGAACTGCTGGTTCCGTGACTTCGTGTTGAATTTCCGATTGTTGCGCGATCACGTCATCCGGGACAACTTAAAAAGTCTCTTCCAGGGCGGGGGAATTTATAGTATCTGGGAGATATCATCCAATTTTCACTGCCACCTTGCGGCGGGCAGGTCAATGGCACCGACGTCCTTATGTCCACAGCGCAACCAGAGACAATCCAAATATCCGGCCAGGCCCTGGCATTCATTGCCGCCAACGGCGGACACGCCACCCTCTACCTGGTGCCGCGTCCGGCTGCGGACGGCTGATGAGTGAAACAGAAAACCCCTGCGGTCCGCACGGGCAAACCGGAAAAAAATCTGCGCCATGAATACCGGCAGATTATTGTGGATCACGTCACCATCTGGCAGGCGGCGGATGTGGTGAAAGACGAGCAGGCCCCTTTTATCAGGATAAGGCTCGTGAAACTACTTTTCTTCAAAAGTCTGTCGGTCAAGGGCGCCAGGGCAGATGCCGGCTGTGGCCCGGAGATAAAAAAATAGCAGAGCCTCACATTTCCGGCTCTGCTATCCTGGGGACGGAGTCTCTTTTCCAAAAATACGTTGCGTTGATGCCGCCGTTTTTCTACAGGTGTTAGACTCTCCCTCTACCAATATTATAGATCCTGTTGGTGGGGATGTAAATCCCGCGGGTATTTTTTATGGTCCCCGTGCAGAATTATCCCGCGATGACGATTTCCCGCCGCCATGTTTATTCCCTTGACCCTGTAGTATGGTACAGTGTTTATCATGTCGTCTCCTATCCCTGCCCGTGACCTGGGCGCATGGAACAAAGAAAATCAAGTGTTTGTCAGCATCTCAGGAGGAGATACGCATGAAAATCATCAAGGTGATACTTGCCGGCATTACCGGCGGAGTGGTGAACAGCATCGGCATCTGGGCATTCGGTGTCCTGGGCATCAACCAGGCCCTCGGCTTCAACATGGCCCCCGAACTGACCGTTGCCTGGCTGATGCCGCGGCTGATCAGCAGCGCTCTCTGGGGCCTGCTCTTTCTCCTGCCCTTCTGGCCCCATGCCCTGATCAGAAAAGGGTTGCTGCTGAGCATCGGGCCGCTGGCCCTGATGCTCTTCATGGTGTTCCCGAAAATGGGAGCCGGCATGCTGGGATTGCAGCTGGGCCCTGCGGCGCCTTTTTTTGCCCTGTTTTTTTCCATGGTCTGGGGTGGGACGGCCGGTCTGTTTTTAAAAATTTTCAAAGATTGAGGAATTCGTAAAAAAACTGCTTTCACCACAGAGCACACATTCATGCCCGGCTCGCAGATCGACGCGCGGCCGATGCACAACCCGGAGACGCTGGTCGGGCAGGACATCGCGGTGAAGATCGTGAAGCTGAACCGGCGGCGGGGCAACGTGGTGGTATCGCGGAAGGCGGCGCTTGAAGAGGAGAGCACGGCGCGCAAGGTGGCGATGATCTGCTGCAGGTAGCGGACCACGCCCGCGTAGCCGCCGCTGTGATGCGCGCGCAACACCGGCGCGGCGATGCCGGCGGCATGTGCGCCCAGGGCCAGGCAGCGCGCCACGTCGAGCCCGGAGCGAAA
>JACQYM010000132.1 GCA_016208225.1 Deltaproteobacteria bacterium
GATCCGGGGCAATCTCAAAATGGAAAGTGGTGCCCGTCCCTTCATCCTTGAGAAATTGCCAGATCTGCAGAGCCCTGGCGGCTGAGGCGTTAAAAGTCCGGTCCACAAAGCGGATGCCTTTCGGCTGCCGGGCCAGGATCTGTCTCAGTTCATCCCGCACCTGGGTAACGTCCTTATAGCGTACCCCCGGTTCCAGGGCGGAGATGCAGTAACTGCAGCCATAGGGGCAGCCCCTGGATGATTCGTAGTAAATGTGCCGATTGGCAAGGTGAGTGGTGAAGTCCTCCGGCGTAAAGGGTGAGGCAAATGCCGCCTGCCGTTTGCCGCTGTAATGGGGCTGCAGGACGCCGGTCTGCAGGTCGGCGTAAAAGCCGGGATCTATTCCCTCGATTTCGCCGCTGACAATGGTGCAGCGCGCCGGCAGGTCGTCCCGGCCGAGGGCTGCTGCCTGGGGTCCGCCGAGGATAAACAGGGCGGCAGGCACGATTTCGGCCAGATCATTGACGATTCTGGTAATGATGCCGGCGTTCCAGATGTAGACCGAGAAAAAGAAGGCATCCGGCCGCATCGTGCTGATCTGCTGCAGAGTGGCATAATAGGCATCGTTAATGGTAAACTGCCGCAGGCTTATCTGCGCGTGCTCCATATGCTTTCGTAATGCCTGGCGCAGATAGAAGAGGCTGAGGCAGGAATGGGTGAATCGGCAGTTGAAGCCGATCAGGGCGAATTTCATAAAACAGTTTTTCCTGTTGTATAAGTTTCTGATTTTAATATAATTTAACGACAAGCTCCGAACCGGTCCAGCAAGAAGAAATACTTGACAGTTATTATTAAAACATTTTATGACTGTCTTGCGCATTCAATTTGTAAGACCTGCTCCACCATGGCCCTGCGGTTTTAACCATATCTGCCGGAAAAATAATGATTTCTTTCGTAACCAAGCTCGGGGATTCCTTTCTCTATTTCATTCGCGATCAGGGACGCATGGGCATGTTTCTGCTTTCCGCCCTGCTGGGGGCGTTCTCGCGGCCGTTCAGGTTCCGCGAGGTGGTGCGGCAGATCAGCATCATCGGGGCAAATTCATTTGCCGTCATTTTTTTCACTGCTATTTTCACCGGAATGGTGCTTGGCCTGCAGGGGTACTATACCCTGCGCAAATTCGGTTCGGAAGGCATGCTCGGCTCGGCGGTGGCGTTGAGCCTGATCCGTGAGCTCGGGCCGGTTCTCACCGCGCTGATGGTCACCGGCCGGGCCGGGTCCGCCATGTGCGCGGAAATCGGCATCATGCGCAATTCCGAACAGATCGATGCCCTGGAATGCATGGCGGTCAATCCATTCCGCTACCTCATCACCCCGAAATTCCTGGCGACCATTATCTCCGTACCTATTCTGACCCAGTTTTTCAATGTCATCGGCATCGCCGGCGGGTATGTGGCCGGAGTGGTGCTGCTGGGAGTCAACCCCGGCGCTTTTTATAACGGCATTGAACAGAGTGTGGTCAACGAGGATATCAATCTCGGCATTGTCAAATCTTTTGTTTTTGCCCTGCTGGTGGTCTGGATCTGTACGGGCAAGGGTTATTTCGTCCACATCCTGCGCAATGCCGGCTTCGGCGCCGAAGGGGTCAGCCGGGCCACCACCCAGGCAGTGGTGCTCTCCTCGATTTCCGTCCTGATCTGGGATTATCTGATAACGGCGGTCATGCTATGAGTCCCTCCATAATCGAGTTTCATAACGTCGTCAAATCATTCGGCCCGCAACGGGTTCTCGACAACGTCACGATCTCTTTTGAGGCGGGCAGGACGACCGTCATCGCCGGGGGGAGCGGCCAGGGCAAGAGCGTCACGCTGAAGCTCATTCTCGGGCTGCTGGCCCCTGATGCGGGTGAAATCCTGGTGAACGGCCAGGATATCACGAAAATGAAGCTGCGGGAACTCAACAGGATCCGAGAAAAATTCGGGGTGCTGTTCCAGGGCGCCGCCCTGCTTGATTCCATGACGGTCTTTGAGAACGTTGCCCTGCCGCTGCGGGAAAGAACCAAGTTCAAGCCGCCGGAGATCGCCCAGCGGGTCAGGAAAATGCTTACCCAGTTCAACCTTGAGGAGCATGAAGCAAAGTTCCCCGCCCAATTGAGCGGCGGCATGAAAAAGAGGGTGGGTCTGGCAAGGGCTTTGATGCTGCAGCCGGAGATCATGCTCTTTGATGAACCCACCACCGGTCTCGATCCGCAGATCACCATGGAGATCTACCGCCTTTTTTTCAATAGCCAGAAACAGTTCGGCTATACGTCGATCATCGTCAGCCACGATATCCCCAAGGTCTTCAACCTGGCGGATCAGGTTGTGCTGTTGAACAAGGGGAAGATGGTGACCTTCGCCAGTCCCGAAGAGATACCGCTGAGCACCGAGCCGCAGATCGTCTCGTTTGCCGTCGAAACCATGGGACATATTTATTCAAGCAGCAAGATGGAACATAATATATGAAAAAAGCAAATATCGAGTTTGTTGTCGGTCTTTTCCTGATTTTCGGATTTCTGGCGTTTGCCTATATTTCCCTGCAGTTCGGCGAATTTTCGATTTTTTCCAGAGGCCAGAATTATACGATAAAGGCCGATTTCGACAGCGCGGCCGGATTGAAAAAAGGGGCGCTCGTCACCATTGCCGGCGTGAATGTGGGGAAGGTGTCAAACATCCGGCTGACGGAAGCGCAGCAGGCCGAGGTGGCTCTCTATCTGTCCAACGATGTCAAGGTTACGGAGGACGCCATCGCCTCCATCAAAACCCAGGGAATCATCGGTGACAAGTATATCCGCATCAGCCAGGGAGGTTCCGACACGTATCTGACGGATGGCGGAATGATAACCGAAACCGAATCTGCGGTTGACCTGGAAGAATTGATCAGTAAATATATATTTGGCAGTGTGTGATGCGGGGTTTTAGCTCATGGCTCATGGCTCATAGCTCATAGCCATGAGCCAACCGCCGATTTCAGGGGACAATAGGTGAGGAAGATTAAAAAGAATAGACCGCGTTTTATCTTGCTGCTGCTGGTCCTGGCCTTTATCCTGGCCATTCCCGCCGGCTGTTTGGCGGCGGGCGAACCGATCGATCAGCTGCGGGATGCGGTAGACCGGATTATTGCCATCCTGCGCCGAGATGATCCCGCTGAGCTGTGGGTGAACAAAAAGGAAGAGATCGTCGCCATCGTGAAGAGCCGTTTTGATGCCGATGAACTGGCCCAGCGGGTGCTGGCCCAGCATTGGCGGTCCAGGAGCGAGACCGAAAAAAAAGAGTTTATCTCTCTTTTTTCGCAGGTTCTGGAGACAACCTATATCAACAAACTGAAATCATATTCCGATGAGGAAGTCCTGTTCACCAAGCAGATCGTCAAAGGCGACCGGGGGATGGTTTACAGTCAAATCGTCAGGAACAGTCAGGAAATTCCGATTCATTATCGGCTAAAAAATAATAAAGGGGACTGGCGGATTTATGATATTATCATCGAAGGCGTCAGTCTGGTGCAGAACTATCGGACGCAATTCGACCAGATTCTGAAACAGGAAGAGTATGCCGGTCTGGTGCGGCGCATGGAAGAAAAGATCCGGGAAAATAAAGAGAAGGATCTGGAGGAATAAGAGAAGAGGATGCAGCGAGGGTTTATTGTGGCAAATAATAGGCGACTGGCGCGGTTGAGCGCTTTTTTCGTTTTTCTGGCAGCGATGCTGCTGTCCGCGGGTTTCACGGGCAATGCCCTGACCGTCGGCTTTGCCGTGCCGCTGCTGGCAGCGGAAGAAACGATGGTTACGGAAGAAACAATGGTTGCGGATGAGACGATGGATCCGGATACCGGCCTGGATGACCTGGATAATCATGAGGTTGATCTGCAGATCAGCGATCCTCTTGAACCGGTCAACCGGGTATTTTTCCATTTCAATGACCGGCTTTATTTCTGGGTGCTGAAGCCGGTAGCCCGGACCTATGGCGCCGTGATTCCGCAGGATTTCCGGATCTGCATCAGAAATGCCTTCCACAATCTGCTCTTCCCGGTTCGTTTTGTCAATAACGTGCTGCAATTCAAGTTCAAAAATGCCGGCATCGAACTGTCCCGTTTTGCCATTAATACAACCGCGGGTGTGGCGGGATTCGGCGATCCGGCCAAGGAGGTCTTCGGCCTGGACATCAAGGATGAAGACCTGGGGCAGACTTTCGGTTACTGGGGAGTGGGCAACGGCATCTATTTCTGCTGGCCCGTATTAGGCCCGTCCAGTCTCCGTGACTCTGTCGGATCATTCGGCGACTCCTATTTGAGCCCCATCGGCTGGGTCATGCAGAATGGCACGGAAGATGGGATTGCCCTCCATGCAGGCCAGCAGGTGAATAACACCTCGCTCGTGATCGGTGATTATGAGTCTTTTCTGGAATCGTCGTTTGACCCGTACATTTCTCTCCGGGACGCATACATTCAGTATCGGCAGAGCAAAGTCAAGGATTCAAAAGAACATAATAAGATCTATTAGGAGCCGCTACGAAATACTCCTTCATTTTTGAGCATTTCGTTACGGCCCCTTATACTCCTCAAGGGGGTACTGAAAAGAGTGTCGTCTCTGCTCTCCGGACGGCGATATTGTGTTTTACAACGGCTTAACTCAATTACGGGCGGCAGACGGCGCGGATGCTCTTCGGCTGCTGCTTTATTTTTCCCCTTTATCATTTCATCTTTTTCACATAACCGGTTATGGCCAAAGCAAATATTCGTTTCAGAAAACACGTGCTGTTCATGTGTTTCCTCCTGGCTCTATTCTTGAACAGCAAAGAGGCGGCAAGTCTGACAACCCCCACGGATTATATGCAGTGCGCTGTTGAAGAGATCATGGCGATCCTGCACGAGGAACAGTTGCAGCTGCCGGAAAAGCGTATTGACAGAAGAAATCTCATCCTTACCGTTGTCCGCCACCATTTTGATTTTCGTGAGATGTCGAAACTGACTCTGGGCGCGGAGTGGAAGGGGATGACGGAGAGTGAAAAAGAACATTTCGTCGAGGTCTTCTCCCGGTTGATAGAAAACACCTATATCAATAAAATCGAAGCCTATTCGGACGAGCAGATTATTATCCAGAAAGAATCAATAAAAAACGACAAGGCACTGGTCCCCACCATTATCAGGCATAATAGTCTGGATATCCCCATTCACTACAGGCTTTATCAAACCGACGAGGGGAAATGGCTGGTGTATGATGTGGTCATCGAGGGCGTCAGTCTCGTCCAGAATTACCGAACCCAGTTTACCAGTATCATCCGCAAGGAAAAATACTCGGGCCTTGTCCAGCGGATTGATGAAAAGCTGAGCAAAATCGTGGTGCAGGAAAACTAGTCCGTCCGGGAGAGATATATTTCGTTTCCCGGATGGCCGCAAATCAGGTACTGGTATGGCAGATATACTCCACAAGGCCGCTGACCCCGAAGCCCTTCATAAGTTTCAGGCAGCTTTTCCCGATTTTGCCGAGAGCGAGATCAAGACGCTTTTCAGCTATCTTGAGCCCCGTCACTACCCGGCGGGCACGAGCGTCTGGCAGCAGGGCGACCCCATGGAGTTCATGGGATTTCTGCTGGACGGCAGGTTTGTCGTCAAACGGGAAGGCCGGTTTCCCGGCAAACAGATCATCCTTGCCGTGTTGGAAAAGGGTTCCCTGTTCGGCGAGATGTCGGTTGCCGCGTTGCAGCCCCATTCCGTGACCCTGGTGGCTGTTGACGAAACCGCGGCCTGCATCCTGACCCATGACAACGCCCAGCAATTTTTCCGGCATGAGCCGCTGCTGGCCATCAAACTTCTGAAGAAAATCGTGGTTGTTGCCGGTCTGCGTTTGCAGCATACCGGTTCCAGGCTGGCTGAACTTCTCTGACAGGAAGCTGGAAAAGTCGCTCACCGGCCTGGCCGGTTGCCCAAACGTCCGGTGAAAGTCCGGTTTCTCCCGATACGTTCTTTTTTGGGTTCTCCCTTTCTATTTATTCCCATGCCGATGAAACCTCTTGACAAGAAATTAATTTTATTTATAGTTTCTTGTTCCATTGCCTGGGAAGAATCATTTTTGGAGTCGGTGCGGTGAAGATTGATTTTAATGAAATTCCGGATGAGGGACTGTCCCTCACGGTGGATGACGCGGAATGGTTTCCTCCGGAACTGGAACGATCAGGAAAAGCGCTCGCTTCGTTGCGTCTGAAGAGATCAGGCCAGCGGGTGATCGCCACCGGCAGAATTTCAGCAACCGTTATCGGTGAATGTGATCGCTGTCTCGAGAAATTTGATCTGCCCCTGGATTCAGAGTTCCGCGTTGATCTGGAACTGGCGGACGACAGCAGGACTTTCGGAGAAGAAAAAGACCATTTCTGTCATGATAATGAGCTGGATATGGAGATTCTCCAGGATACTGAAATCAACACGGATGATATCCTGCGCCAGCAGCTGTACCTTGCCGTGCCCGTAAAAAAACTCTGCTCCGAAGAGTGCCGCGGCATATGCAGTAAATGCGGAGCGAATCTGAATGTTGAAGCATGCCGATGTCCCCCTGAAGCTTCTTCGCCGTTCAGCGTGCTGGCGAAGTTGAAAGGCTGATAGCGGAAAGCATGAAGCCGTTGTAATAAAATAGTATCGTCGTCTGATGGACAGAGACGGCACTCTTTTCAGTACC
>JACQYM010000097.1 GCA_016208225.1 Deltaproteobacteria bacterium
AGATTGACGATGCGATCGACCATATTTCCGAGAAAGTTTTCGAGGAAACATCCCTAAAGCGGATCTGTCCGGATCACCTATTGATAGTCGTTCGGGGAATGATACTTGCGCATTCTTTCCCGGTCGCGATTAACGCTATTGATATTGCCATTAACCAGGACATGAAGGCGATCAAGCCTGCCGAAGGGATGAATGTCATCTATTTGCAAAACTGCCTCACTTCCCTTAAGCGCCAAATCCTCAAATTGATTTCCACTGCTGGCCATGGCACTCGCAAATTCGATTCTGTAGCTATGCAGAAGCTATTTATCCCCAAGCCCCCCGAAAAGCTCCAAAACCAATTCGCCGCCATCGTCGAAAAGGTCGAAGGCATCAAATCCCGCTACCAGCAAAGCCTGACCGATCTGGAAAGCCTCTATGGCGCACTGAGCCAGAAGGCGTTCAAGGGCGAGCTGGACTTGTCGCGGGTGGGGCTGCCAGCGGAAGGGCCTGAGATTGCGGAGGAAGAAAAGCCCGATGTAGAGGAAAAACAACAAGAGCTTGCCGTATTGCAAACCGCAGAAGGCCGCAAATCCCTGCTCGGAGAGTGGCTGAATGCCTGGCTGGAGCAACTGGGAGATGCGCCCTTTTCCGCGCAGGATTTTATGGACGCGGCCTGGCAAAGGCAGTGGGAACTGGCTGAAGGCAACGCGCCGGAATGGGGCGTTGCGGAATATGACGAACTCAAGGCCCGGGTGTTCGAGGCGCTTGCTATAAATCGCCTAAAACAAGTGCGCAACATCACGGGGTACGATGATAAAGGGGACCCGATTTTCGGGAATCTCGTAGAGGTCAAGATCGGAGTCCGCCCTTGAAGCTTCTGCGCCTCAAAATCACTGACCCGAAGGGCTTTCGCAGCCTGCAAGCGGGTTTTGAGCACCGCTTCCGCAGCGACTGGGACTTGCAGGAAGAGCAGGGCTTTGCCCCTTTCGTCTGTGCAGGTCCCAATGGCAGCGGCAAGTCGAACCTGCTGGAGGCGCTGGCGGCGATCTTCTATCACCTGGAGTGCATCTATCTGGAAAACCTGCCGGACAGCTTTCGTTTTGAGAAAGAGACCAATCCCGGCGGCTTCCGCAGTGAAACCGCGACCCCGGACGGCTTCGAGATCGAATACCTGATCCTCCCGCAGGATGCCTTGACGACCAAGGGTCACGACGGCCAGGCCCATATGCGCATCGTCAAGGAGCCTGGTGAGCCGCCCCGGTGGTTCCTGCTCAATCACGAGGAGCAGGAAGGCGCGGTGGAGCTGACGATCGGCCAGACCCTGGCCCGTCAACTGCTGCCGGACTTTATCCTCGGCTACTCCTCCGGCGAAAACGAAATCCTCAGCCTGTCGTTTTTCAAGATGCGCTTTGTCCAGTTCGACGAATACGAACAGGCGCTGAAGCAGCAGCTTCCTTATCCCGGCCGCCCGGAATCGCGGCTGGTCTACCTTGACAACGGTTTCAGCCAGGCGATTCTGCTCTGCAATCTGCTGTTTCAGGATGCCGATGCGATCACGCCCTTCCGCGACGATGTGAAAATCGCGGAACTCAAAGAGTTCCGCATTATCATCCGGCGCAGTATCGAGGTGGACGAAAGCCAGATCCCGGCCTTCGGCAGTCAGGATGAGAATAAACGGGAAACCATCGAGGAGATCGTCAAAAACCACCCGGCCCTGATGGTCATCGAAGACGAGAGCCAGACCAAACGGTATCGCGTCAATCTGGTGCAACTGCTGGACGGCAGCGACAACACCGAGCCAAGGGCACGGAAATCACCCAAGGTCATCCCGCGCCTGATGCGCTGCGCCACCTGCTGGTATCTCGACGAGGCCAGCGACACCCTCTACCTCGATTACTGGGTCAATGACGCCACCCGGCGGGCCTTCCGAGAGAACTTCGATTTTGAAGTAAACAACTCGCCCATCGCCCTTTTCCAGGCCTTTCAGGTGCTGCTGACGCTGAACCTCTTTTCCGTCAGCGACCCATTGAAGGCCGACCTGTACCAATCGGATAGCCACTATGTGAGCGAGACGGTGCCGACCCTGGCCTCGGACGAGTGCATCATGCGCTTCAAGTTCGTCAAGTTCAGCAAGACCGATGTGGCCGATCCGGTGATGCTCAAGAACCTCTCCGACGGCGAACATCAACTGCTGCACACCCTGGGCCTCTGCCTGCTGTTCAAGAACACCCAAAGCCTGTTTCTGCTCGACGAGCCGGAGACCCATTTCAACCCCGACTGGCGCGCCAACTTCGTCACCCGCCTGCACCAGAGTTTGGGCGGCAGCGATGGTCAGGAGATGCTGGTCACCACCCACACCCCGTTTCTGATCTCCGACAGCAGGCCGGAAAAGGTGCTGGTGTTCAATAAGGCCGATGGCGTGGTCTCCCTGAGCCACCCCGATTACAATACTCTGGGCGCGTCCATCAACAAGATCACCATGGCCACCTTCGGCAAGCGCGAGACCATCGGCGGCCATGCCCAGGCCATGCTGGACGGTTTGCGACAACGTTTCGAACAAGGTGAAGACAAGAATCAGCTCATCGCCGAAATCAACCGCCAGCTCGGCGACTCGGTGGAAAAGGTGCTGCTCATCAAGACCATCCTCGACAGCATGGAGGGACAGGGCTGATGCTGTTCGCCTACTCCTATGTTCCACATGCGATGGAGAAGATGCAGGCATTCATCGACTTCATCTTTTTTGAGGTGTGGTGCGCAGCGCCGGGCAATGGTGACTTTCGGCTTGAACTCTTCGATACCAACGCCGAACTCAAGGAGCTGATGGAGTCTTTTTACTACGGCGACACGCAGGGCGGAGATTTCTTCTACGGGCATGTTGAGCGCATTTACGGCCAGTTTGCGACGTTGACTCCGCCGCAGATCGACCAGCTCAAACAGTGGTACCAGGCCAACAACGACATCGAAAAGGTCTGCGCCAATGACCCGGCGGTTCAGATCGCCCGCTATGCCGACATTCAGGCCCTCCATCCCGATCTGAGCGAGAAACTGGCTTCGTTTTTCAAAGGGCTCTATTCCCAGCAACTGCTCGACCTTGCGGTACTGCGGGAAAAAATCGGCGAGATTGATGAGCACTACCAGGCTTTCATGCAGGTGAATACATCTGGCAAATGCCCCTTCTGCGGGCTTGTGGACATCAAGGGCATACATCATACCAGGCGCGAGGCGTATGATCATTACCTGCCCAAGGCGCTTTATCCCTTCAACTCGATCAATTTCCGCAATCTCGCCCCGGCTTGTCACGAGTGCAACAGCACCTACAAACTCATCAAAGACCCGGCGCACAATGCAGCCGGGCGGCGCAAGGCCTTCTACCCATATGCTGCAGGTGCCCACGATATCGAAATAACCATCGACCTCGGCACACCGGATATCGACCGTCTGACACCCGCCGACATGCAACTCACATTCGGCCCGGCCGCTGCCCATGAGGAGATCGAGACCTGGAAAGAGGTGTATGGCATCGACGAACGTTACAAGGCGAAATGCTGCGACAGTGACGCCAAGGACTGGCTGGAGCAGGTCCGCATTATGCGCGATACCCACGGTATCGTGCCTGAAGCCTCTCTTGCCACCCTGCAACAACAGGCCGCGAAAGCGCCGGTTGCCAACAGCAACTTCCTGAAATTGGCCTTCCTCGAAGGCTGCCAGCGGGCCGGTCTGCTTGATACTATTGCAATGGAGGGAGCCGCGCCATGACCGAAAAAAGGAAGTCTCTATCGTTCGCTCCTCGGCCGCCGAATACCTCACCTTTGTCGCGGCCAGCGGCTCGGGCGGCGTTGAGGCCGTTTATGCCGACGAAAGCATCTGGCTGACCCAGAAGATGATGGCCACGCTCTATGACGTGAACGTGCGCACGGTGAATGAACACCTGAAAAAAATCTTTGCCGACAGCGAGTTGCAGGAAGATTCAGTTATCCGGAAATTCCGGATAACTGCCGCCGACGGCAAGAGCTACAACACCCTGCACTACAAGCTTACCGCCATTATCGCCGTGGGCTACAAGGTCAACTCCGAGCGCGCCGTGCAGTTCCGCAAGTGGGCCACCGGCGTTATTGAGGAGTACACCATCAAGGCCTACGTGATGGATGACGAGCGCATTAAAAGCGGCGGCTCCATCCTCACCGAACAGTATTTCGAAGAGCAGTTGCAGCGCATCCGGGAGATTCGCCTCTCCGAGCGCAAGTTCTACCAGAAGATCACCGACATCTACGCCACCGCCATCGACTACGACGTCACCGCCCAGGCCACCAAACGCTTTTTCGCCACCGTGCAGAACAAACTCCACTGGGCCATCCATGGCCAGACGGCGGCGGAGATCATCGTCAACCGCGCCGATGCCGACAAACAGCAAATGGGCTTGACCACCTGGAAGGATGCCCCGCAAGGAAAAATCCAGAAATTCGACGTCAGCGTGGCCAAGAACTACCTGACAGAAGACGAAATGGCACAACTGGCGCGGCTGGTGAACGCCTACCTGGATGTGGCCGAGGACATGGCCCTGCGCAAGATCCCCATGACCATGCAGGACTGGGAAACTCGCCTGAACCGCTTTATCGTGGCGACTGACCGCGAAATTTTGCAGGACGCGGGCAAGGTCACGGCGGAGATCGCCAAGGCCCACGCCGAAAGCGAGTTCGAGAAGTACCGTATCGTGCAGGACCGGCTGTTTGAAAGCGACTTCGACCGGATGGTGAAGCAGATTGAATCGGCCGGAGACGATAAGCCGAGCAAAGAGTAATGCGGCCGGCAGGCCCTCCATGCCGAGGGAATGTCCCGCACAAGACCTTCACGCAATATCGTGACAATCTGTGGCTGCTTGGCGGGACCATCATCCGCGAGGTTTCCTTGTATGAAGAATATCAGGACGACTTCACCTCCGCGCTCATGCCTGCTCCCCCGTCTCTTCAGCATCCCACATTTGGCGGTGGGGTCGATGCGGTAGTAGTGGCGGCAGAGGGCTTTGAAGAGCTGGAGCCCGGCGGGGTGGCAGGCGAAGTCGAGCAGGCCGTCGAGGGTGTGCTCGATGTGCCGGACATCGCGGCTGCGGCTGGCGATGATGGCTTCCACCACCGGCGTGTATTGGGTCACGGCGAGGGTTTGCAGCCCCTGCATCTCTTTGGCAATGGTGCTCACGGACTCAAACAGCGCGTCGTAGTCGTTCATGGCTGCTCCTCCTGCTCCAGGTCGCGGGAGAGCTCTTCCTCCAGGGCCTCGATGGTCGGCAGGCAGGTGTCCAAGGGTTCGGGCAAGGCCTTCACCAGCTGGTATTCGGCCACGCCCATGGGTTTATCGATACCGGACAGGGCATATTCCGCCACCAGCCGCTTCTTGGTCTTGCACAGCAGCAGGCCGATGGTGGGTTTGTCGTCAGGCGCCTTGACTTGGGCATCCACGGCGGCGAGATAGAAGTTGAGCTGGCCGGCATGCTCGGGCTTGAAGGCGGTGGCCTTCAGTTCAACCACGACATGACACTTGAGCCGGGTGTGATAGAAAAGCAGGTCGATGAAGAACTCATCACCATCCACTTCGAGGCGATACTGGCGACCGACGAAGGCGAAACCGGCGCCGAGTTCCAGCAGAAACCGGGTGATGTGGCGAACCAGGGCGTTTTCGATATCCCGTTCGTGCGCTTCGTCCCCAAGACCAAGGAAGTCGAACCGGTAGGGATCTTTGAGAATCTGCGCGGCCAGCCCAGCTTGAGGGGCGGGCAGGCGGCGGTCGAAGTTGGTGAGGGCCGCCCCCTGGCGCTGATGCAACCGGCTGCGGATCTGGCTGGTGAGAGTGTCGCGCGACCACGCCTGGTCCACCGCTTGCCGGGCGTACCAGGCCCGCTCGTCGGAGTCACGTACCTGGGTCAGCAGGGTCACGATGTGGAACCACGGCAATTGGTCAGCACTCTGCTGACCAAATTGGCGGCCGGGGCACTCCTGGGCGAAGAATTTCATGTATTTGAGGTTGGAGCTGGACAACCCTTTCATGTCGGGGAAGGCGGCGCGCAGGTCGGCTGAGAGGCGGTCGATGACCTTGGCGCCCCAGCCCTCGCGGGCCTGGCGGTCAAGGATGTCGCGGCCAAGATCGTGGTAGAGCTGAATCTGCTCGGCATTGGCGGCCAGTACCGCACGCTGCCGGGCACCGGCGATGCGGCTCTTGAGTTCGGCCAGCCAACCCGGGTAGTCGCCAGGAAGTGAAAGGGATTTCTTAGTCATATCTGCCCTTGAAGCTCGCCCCCTTGGGAATGGTGACCGGCGGGGCGAAGTCATCGGAGTCGCCGTATTTGTCGGAGATGTATTTGATGAACAGCATGAACAGGACATAGTCTTTGTACTGGCTGGCATCCACACCGCCGCGCAGTTCATCGCAGGAAGCCCAGAGGGAAGAGTGGAGGGCGGATTTTTTGATG
>JACQYM010000098.1 GCA_016208225.1 Deltaproteobacteria bacterium
CCGCTGCCCGATATAACCGACTATGCCGCACATAAAATACCTCGATAAATGTTTAGGGTTAAGGGGTTAAGGCTGTAGGGTTTAGGAGTTTAGGCTGTTAGTTTGTTGCTTAAAAGTTAACAACCTCCGGCCTAACAGCCTAAATCCCTTAACCCCTTAACCCCTACGCAGTTATCTCGCGCCCTTTTGGAACAATACCGTTTTAACGGTTTGAAAAATGATCCACAGATCCATCTGCAAAGACAGATTCTTGATATAATAGAGATCATACTCAAGCTTGCGCAGGGCATCCTCTTCCGAAGCGCCATAGGGATAACAGATCTGGGCCCAGCCGGTGATGCCGGGCTTTATGCTGTGCCGCAGCGCATAATAGGGGATGGTCCTGGTGAGCTGCTCGACAAACACCGGCCTCTCGGGCCGGGGACCGACGAAACTCATCTCACCCTTCAGCACATTCCACATCTGCGGAATTTCATCGATGCGCACCTTGCGCATGAAACTGCCGTACCTGGTCACCCTGGTGTCATTTTCCATGGCCCAGACCGGCCCGTCCTTTTCGGCATCGCTGCGCATGGAACGAAATTTCACCACGTTGAACGGCTCCCCCTTCTCGCCCACCCGTTCCTGTTGATAGAAAACCGGGCCGGAAGATTCCAGCTTGATGATCACGGCGCTGCTGACGATAACCGGAAAAGAGAGGAGCAGCCCGACAAACGAAACCACCACATCGATAAATCTTTTGGCAAAAACGTACCAGCGGCCAATTTTAAACCCGGAAGAATAGATAAGCCAGGAGGGGTTGACCTTTTCCACCAGGATTTTACCGGTGAGGCCCTCATAAAAGGTGACACCGTTTTCAATGGATATGCCCTGCATCTTGCACTGCAGCAGTTCCTGCACAGGGGTTTTGCCCCGGGCGTCATCCAGCGCGACAACAACCTTTTCCACCTTGTGGGCTCTGCACAGCTGGGGCAGTTGCCGCAGTTCCCCAACCAGCGGGGCGGAAGAAGATATCTTCCCCAACGGATCCCCCTGATGACCGACAAAACTGATAATCTTATACCCCGAGTCCCTTTTCCCTTCGATCTCCGCGGCAATACGGGCCGCCAGTTTCCCCGCGCCCACAATAACCACCGGCTGCACGAACATTTTCCTGTCCAGCACCTTATTATAAACAAACCGCCACAATAAAATACTGGCGCATATGGCGCCGTAGCCGGTCCAGAACACCCGGGAGGAAATGATGATGACCGGAAAAAAATAGTAGACAAAGGCCAGGACGATACAGCCTGCCCCGAATGCCTGCATCACCCGGGCAAACACTTCAGCACCGGTGAGTTGCCCGCTGAGATCGTAAAGATCGAAAAAATAAAGGGAAAACTGAAAAATCAGGGTGACCAGCAAGGCCCTCAGAATGTAGAGGGAATAGGCTTCGGTGTAAAGTTGCGGCCCCTTGAAAATGAGATTGACGCAATTGACCGCCAGAAAGATCAGAACGCCTTCCCCGAGGAAAAAAAATATATTTCTGGCCGGATAATACTTATTCAGAATATAGGGCATGATCTAATATTCTGCAGAATAATACTTGTAATATCCTTCGCCCTGCAGTCGTTTATCGAGGATATTCATTTCAAAGGCATTAAAGACAACCCCGAGAATTTTCTCCCGGCCGATCTGTTCGACGAGTTTTTTCACCTGCTCACGTCCGGAACTTCCCCACTTGACCACCAGCACCACCTTGTCAACATGCTGGGCCAGCACCGCTGTCTCGGAAGCCGCCTGGGCCGGGGGACTGTCAAGGATGATGAACCTGTCCTGATAACGGTTGATCACTTCCTGGAGCAGGTCGGACATGCCCTGGGAGGACAACAGCTCGGAGGGATTTTCCGGCGGGGTGCCGGCGGGAATGAGAGAAAGCCGGTCAAGCCCTGTCTTGCGGATCAGACCGGACAGGTCCGTACCATCCCGCAGATGATCAACAAGACCGATGCCATGCTCCAGTCCGAAGAAATGCGCCAGGCCGGGCCGGCGCAGATCGCAGTCAACCAGCAGGGCATGCTGGTCCACCCCACGGGCCATAAATACCCCGAGATTGGCGCAGACAAAACTTTTCCCTTCACCCGGAGCGGCGCTTGTCACCAGAATGGAGCGGGCCGGTTTGCCTTCGACAGGATGAAGCATCCTGGCGCGAAGCCGCCTGAAACTTTCCGCCACACCCGGTGAATTGTCGATTGCCTCCACGAGCCGCTCATCCCAGCCGCTACCTGTTGCATAGGAGGAAGAATGAGTCCGATGACTTTTGCTGCCCGATTTCTTCTGATGATTTCCCTGTTGATCGGCAGCTTGCTGATCATTTTTCTCAGCAGGAGGACCTGCAACCGGCCGAATATCGGCTCCCGCTTTTGAAAGGGCCTTGAAAACCTTTCCCACTCTCTTTCTCCTACAGTATGATCATGCCCTGTTTCCAGAAGTAACCTGCTGCCGCCATGATAAACATTACAGAAATAATCAGGAGAACTCCCCACAAAATCTGCCTGACTTTTCTTTTCTTCAATTCCGCGCTCGTAGAAATAGCTGGCACGGCGCATACCACCGGTAGGCCAAGATACACTTCCAGCTCTGCCGGGTCCTTAAACGATGTCCCTACTAACTCAAATCCCAGGGCAAGGCCGCCGCCGATGCCAAGTCCCAGACCAACGGCAATCAGCATGATTTTTCTGAAATCAGGCTTGAATGGTTTTTCCGGAAAATGGGCCGGGTCAACTATTTTGAACTGGCTCCCCTTCTGACGTTTTTCCAAGCTATGGGCCGACTCGGCCTGCAGGCTCTGGCCCACCAGCCCCTGATAGTGCTGATGAAGCTGTTCGTAATCCCTGGTTAAAGCAGCCCATTCCGCTTCCCGGACAGGAGCGGCCCCAACCCACTTCTGGTACGTTGCTATCTGCTTGGTAATCTCCGCCCGCTCCTGTTTTAACCTGTCAATATTGTACTCCAGATTGTTCAGCTGCTGCCTGAGCTGCTCGATCTGCGGGTCGATATATGGCTGATTGTTTGGCACTGCCCCCTCACCGCCTGTCTGGGCGGATTCGCCATTTGGCGCACCCGTGGCAGCTTGTCCTTGTTCAAGCTCCTGCAGCAGCTTTTTGACCCTCCGCACCTCGGGATGCTGTTCCGTATACCGGGCCTGGAGGCTCTGCAAATTCTGGCGCAATTGGTTAATCTGGGCAAGAACACCGGTCGGCTGCTGCGTGCCGGGCAGAACCGGCACTGCCCCGGCGCCGCGCAGCTGCTGGGCCAGCAGTTCTTCCCGCAGGGAAATCTGTTCCTGCACCATCACCTTGGTCCGCTCCAGGTCCTGGGAGCTCACCTGATTGTTCTGATACTGTTCCTGCAGGGCATTGAGCCGGGTCATATTATTCGTGAGCTGGTCCGGCATTTCATTATAGTATTGCAGCTTGTAATCACGCATTCCCGCCTCTTTCTGGTCCAGCGCCTCTTTTGCCATGCGCAGCTCGTCCTGCACATAGGCGGAGGTTTCCGAGGCCCGTTCCTCCCGGAAGCGCAGGTTTTCCTCAATAAACTTGGCGGCAATGGCATTGGTCACCCGTAATACCTTTTTCGGGTCACCGCCCTGGTACGAGACCTTGAAGATGTCCCCCCGCTCCTGGCTGATTTCAATATGCTTTTCCCGCATCAGATCAACCACATCTTCCATGGGCAGCGAGGCGCGCATATCTGCATACAGGTCGAATTCCTTGATCATTGCCTCCAGGCTGCTGCGGCTGGTAATCTGCTGACTTACCGTAGAAACAACTTCCTGGGTCCTGGACCGCACATCATCCGGGGACATGGCGGTGGGGTTGACCTGCTGCCGCTGATACTGGATCAGCGATGTACACTGGTAGACCTTGGGAGTGCGCAGATAGAGCCCCAGGCCCGCAACCAACCCGACAAGAAAGCAGGTAATAATCAGCTTCTTGCGGCGCAGAAGGATATCAACGTATTTCTTAATTAACTGGCGCTGTTCCTGGTCCATGCAAATTTAAAACTCCTGGGTGCGTAACTTATCGAAAGTGCCTGAAGTACTTAAAGCGCGCTAAAATTGCGGTATTTTCTGATCAGGAAAACATTCACCCATCAAGTACTTCAGCCATCTGCCCTGCAGTTCAACTTTAGGCACTTCAACTATTTTAGGCACTTATTATTTTTTACCAGCGCAGCAGCTCCCTGGCGGCGGAGAGTTCAACCATGACAAGATGTTCGTCATAACCGGAAACAATGCTGTCATTACTCTCCAGTCGGATAAAGGTATAGCGGCAAGTGAAGGCAAACCAGCGCAGGAATGAATACGTCACGGCAACCCCCGCTTCATAATCGTCAAAAGCCGACTCACCGCCTGTTTCAGGCCACAGGTACCTTTTTTCATAGGCGAGATCGAATGTACCGGTGACATTTTCCTGCAGGGCGTAGGTGATCGCCCCATCAACCGACCAGTCCCTGCGCAGTTTTTTCCATGACTCATCTCTTTTCTGCTGGCCGAATGAACCGCCTGCCCCGAGGGAAACGGATCCCCGCTGCAAGCGCCTTGTCACTCCTACATCAAGGCCAAGTTCATTTTCATCGCCGGCAAATTCCCGGGTGAGATAATTTTCAGACAGAGTGGTAGACAAACGGGTATTGACATTGAAATCATGGTCCCAGCCCAATTCACCTGCCTGATCAACAATATCCTCACTGGTTCCCTGAAAATTCGTACTGTCATATTCATAGGACCCGGTCAGCTGATCGGTGGGGCTCATTGTATAGGCAACCGTAAAAAGGGTATCATTCTCCGTCAGGTCGTTGGCACTATCATACTGGCCCTTTGTGAATGCATGGCTCACCCCGGCAAGCCACTGTGGGTTGAAACGATAGGTAAGACCGACGCTGGGCGAGTGTTCATAATACTCCGAGATGGACGCCGACCGGTCGTCATTGGCAAAATAGCGGTAGCCCAGGGTTAAAAGGCTGTCTCTGGCAAATTCATATTCGGCGCCGATGGAAAATTCATTATCGGAATAACGTCGGCGTCCTTCGGTGTTGGAAAGGTAGCGTTCCACTTCCTGCTGCGTGGTGGAGCCGGCCTGGGCAAAACGCCTTGCCAGTTCCGTCAGCACATAGAGATAATCATCCTCTGTATAGCGCAGCTCAGGAAACAGTAGTCGCGCCACCTCAGCCTGCTCATATCGGCCGGCCCGTTGAAACCGTTCGGTGATGCTGAGGGTCGGATCCAGATCCCGGCGGGGGGATTCGTCATTGTAGGAATAATTGTCCGACATGGTGATCCGGAGATACTGTGAAATCTGTCTGCTGCCCGAAAATGACAGGTCGTGGTTAAAGTCCCTTTCATCGAGACGCTGGTCCCACCCCAGTTCTGAACTTGCGATTAGAGAGAACTCGTCCCTTACACTTGTCGATGCCAAAGTCAGAGTCGGCACCAGTGTTGTTGTCCAGCGGCTCTGCTCATCATCGCTCTCCTGGAAAATATTGGAATCATACTCCTGCTGCATCAGCAGAGTGCCGGAGAGCACATTCTCGCGGCAGTGGCCCGCATGGACGCTGCCAACCAGCAGCGAGAAAAAAAAAGTGCCGATCACAAGAAAATTCTTATTATCCACGGCGTTATTCTCGTTTTTAATAATGATGAAATGTTAAAAAATCTTTTCCCACCACAGAGCCCAGGGAGTTCACAGGGAAATATTTTTATCACATTTCGTTAACTCTGTGCACTCACTGTGAACTTTTAATTTTTTTGCTTGTTGATCAATGATACGAAATTCATCTTCTCTCAGGGTACGATTATCGTATCCCCAGGCATGATCAGGATATTCTGCTGCAGATTCTTGCCTTTGACAAAGGCGTCATAATCAAAGCTCAGGAGTTCTTCCTTGCCGTCTCCGCGGCGCACGACTTTGATCTCTTCCCGCTTGGCCCATTCCTGGAAGCCGCCGCTGCGGGCAATGGCCTGCAGAATCGTCAACGGAAATTCGATGGGAAACTCACCCGGCTGGCCCACCTGGCCGACTACGAAGTACCGCCGGCTGCGATTTTCTGTCAGAATGACCGAAACCGCCGGCTCGGTCACCAGGGAGGAAATTTTTTTCTCCAGAAACTGGTCAAGTTCACTGGTGGTTATCCCGGCAGCCTGCACATCGCCGGCAAGCGGCAAAGAAATCTTGCCGTCGAGGCGGACGGTAACCGTTCTTGACAGATCAGGTTCCTGCCAGACCTGCACTTCCAGCACATCACCCACGCCGATTAAATAATCGGTCTCAGCTACGGCTGGCTGCTCTGCCTGCAGAACTGACGCCCAGACCAGAACAAGAAAAGCCGCAAGACAGACAACAGGGGAGAACATTTTGATTTTACATCCATTTCCCATCGAAAACCCTCCTTGAAAACGAAAAACCTGCCTGGCAGGTAACAAAAGCCGCACAATTGTTTCATGTTATGCTTCACCACGTAAAAACGCAACAACATTCTATAGTTCTAATCATGTTTAAATCTTTGCGGAGAAGACGTTAAACCTCTTTGTGTTTGCCTTTTCCCCCCCTTTCTTCTATGCTGAATAGTAATTACTCAGGCGGTTTGGACTATTAGATTGTAGTCTGTCGGGTAACAAAGTGAGCCCCCCGGTTTGAACGCTGAGTAGTTACGTTGAGTTAACAAATAGCCGCTTTCCAATCCGGAAAACTTTTAAAGGAATTTTATGGTCCCTGCATTGCGCTTTCCATTCTTTTCGCTCTTTCTATGTCTCTCCTTGATTCTTTTTTCCGCCTGCGCCGGCCCGGATGTCAAAAAACAGGCCCATTATGACAAGGGGATGGAATACCTGAAAAAAGAGCAGCCCAAGGCCGCCATCCTGGAATTCAAAAACGCCATCCAGATTGATCCCAAATATGCCAAGGCCCGCTACCAGCTCGGACTGGCCTATCTTAAAACAGGTGAGGCAAAAAATGCTTTCCAGGAACTGCAGCGGGCGGCAAGCCTTGATCCGTCAAACCATGACGCCCTGCTCAAAACCGCCGAATTTCTTCTCCTTTCCCAGCAGCCGGAAGAAAGTCGGGCCCAGATCGACAAAATCCTGGAGGCCAGGCCCGATCATCCCGAAGCCCTCGCGGTACTGGCCAATATTGAACTTGCGGCAGGAAATATCGAGAAGGCCCAGGAGATTCTGACCAGGGCTCTGGCCAGTCAGCCCGATCTCGACCGCCTCCATATCCTGCAGGCCCGCATCTATTCCGCGCAGAAGATGGATGATCAGGCGGAGCAGGCCCTGCTGAAGGCCATGGAACTGAGCCCTGACAAACTGTCAACACACCAGACATTGACCGCCTTTTACCTGAACCGCAAAGAGGATGCAAAGGCGGAAAAAAACCTCCTGCAAACCGTCAGTGCCTTCCCCTCTTCCCCGGCTCCGCTGCTGGAACTCGCCTCCTTTTATCAGAACAGGAAGGAACCGGCCAAGGCGGAAGAGGCCATCCTGAAGGCCAGGGCCCTTGAGCCGGACAACGAACGGATTTCCCTTTATCTGGCTGAGTTCTATAAGGACACAGTCAATTTTGCCAAAGCCGAAGAAACCTTGCAGCAGCTCATTGCCGCAAGCAAAAATCCACTGCAGATCAAAGCGCTGCTGGCCGACTTTTATTTTGATCAGAAAAGATTTGAAGAATCTCAGGCGCTTGTTGCCGCAATCCTGCAGGAAAACGACAAGCTGCCGCTGGCCCGGCTGGTGAAGGCCAAGCATGCCATTAAAGAGGGCAGAAACGATGAGGCCCTTGCCGGTCTTGATGCGCTGATCAAGGAAAATCCCCGCTGGGGGGAGGCTTATTTTCAACTCAGCCTGGCCCATTTGAATAAGGGCAACCTGGAATTATCCCAGAAGGCTGCAACAGAGGCCGTGAAATTCATCGGCCGCAATTCCCAGGCCCACACCCTGCTTGCCCATCATCACCTGCGCAAGCGGGAATTTGACGCCGCCCAGCAGGAGGCGGCCCTTGCCCTGCGCCTTGACCCGCGCAATGTGCGAGCCGCCATCATCCTCGGCCAAGGCTTTCTCTATGCCGGCAAAACAGACAATGCCCTGAAGGTTTTCACCCAGATGCGCGAGCTGCTGCCGGACAATATTGATGTTCTGCATAACCTCGCCCTGACACGGCTGGCCAGAGAGGAGTTCACGGAAGCAAAACCTCTGCTTGAAGAAATCCTTGACCGCAAACCGGAGTACACCCCGGCCCTGGCCACCCTGGCGGCCATCGATATGCGCGGCAAACAGCCGGCAAAAGCCGTTGACCGCGTTCGCCGCCAGCAGGAAAAATCACCGGAGACCGTGGGCCACATACTGCTGCTCGGCGATCTGCTGTTCAGCCAGGGTTCACTCGATGAGGCGGCCGATCTCTTCCGCCGGGCCCAATCGCTTGATCCGGAAAATCCCCAGCCGTACATGATGCTGGCGCGTATTATGACAAAAAGCGGCAAAAGCGGCCAGGCCATTGCCGAGTACCAGTCCCTGCTGGCCAAACAGCCCGACTCGCTGCAGGCATTGATGGGTTTGGGACCGCTTTATGAACAGGCCGGTAAGCCCGATGAAGCCAAAAAAGCATATATCACCGTCCTCGAACGGGACCCGAAATTTGCCCCGGCGGCAAACAACCTGGCCTGGCTCATCCTGCAGGAGACGAACCCGGACCTTGGCGAGGCCCTGCGGCTGGCGCTCCTCGCCAAGGAGCGGCTGCCCAACGACCCGAATATCAGCGACACCCTGGGCTTTGTCCATTACAAACGCGGCGCTTATGACCTGGCCGCCACCCAGCTCCGGGAAGCCCTTACCTCCATGCCCAATATGCCCACCATCCGCTACCATCTCGCCCTGGCCCTGAAAGGTCAGGGCGCTGACAGCGAGGCCATGCGGGAAATGAAGCAATCCCTCAAGGAAAATACCGAGTTCCCGGAACGGCAGGAGGCGGAAAAATTGCTCACCGCCTGGGCCAAGACGCAATAATCGCCATGACGATATGGGCGCACAGGGCGAATGCATCTTGACGAGCGATGGCTGACAGAACATTTGTCATCGGCGATATCCACGGTTGTCACGCTGCGCTGCTTGCGCTGCTTGACAGAATCCGGCCGGACCTGAGCCGTGATAAGATTATTTTTCTGGGGGATTATATTGACCGGGGACCTGATTCCAAAAAAGTGGTCTCCGAGGTGATCCGGCTGATGGAGGAGGCACCGGGTCGGGTCATCCCCCTCATGGGCAACCATGAACAGATCTTTCTCGCCTCCCTGGCCGGGGAAGAACGGGATTTCTACCTGCGGATGGGGGGGGACAAAACCCTGGAAAGTTACGGCATCAAGCCCCCTTTTACCGGCCGCATCGCCTCGGCCATTCCAGCCAGCCATCTGCATTTCTTTAAGGAACTGCTGCTCTTCTGGGAAGACAGGGACTACATTTATGTCCATGCCGGCCTGCAGCCCGGTGTCCACCTGAGCCAGCAGTCTCCCCGCTGGTGCTGCTGGGCCAGGGAGCAATTCCTTGAGTCCGGTTATGATTTCGGCAAAAGGGTCATCTTCGGCCATACACCGTCGATCAAACCGCTCATTGAAAAAAACAAGATCGGCATTGATACCGGCGCGGTATACGGCGGCAGGCTTACCTGCCTGGTGCTGCCGGACATGGAGTTTGTCAGCGTCGACGGATTGCGGATGATTTGAATTTCGGATTGCGGATTTGAAACTACAAAACTGCAATAACCACAGAGCTCACAGAGCACACAGAGCAAAACATACTGAAAAAGTTTTTTCTCTGTGCGCTCTGTGCGCTCTGTGGTAAAAATAGACTTTTCCACAAATCCGCAATCCGAATTCCGCAATCCGCAATACTTCAAATCTCCAGCATCCGGTCCAGGGCAAGCTTTGCCCCGGCAGCGGTTTCCGCATCCACCCTAATCTGATTGACCACCTTCCCCTGGGCCAGATTATCAAGCACCCAGAGGAGATTGACGGGAGTGATGCAACTCATGGTGGCACAGGTGCAAGGGGTCGGCGCCAGCAGATCAATGTGCTTGTCCCCATGCTGTTTTTTCAGCCGGTTCACCAGATTGACCTCAGTGCCTATGGCCCAGGTGGATCCCGGCGGCGATTGCCGGACCGCGTCAATGATCCTTTCGGTGGAGCCGTAAAAATCCGCGGCCCGCACCACTTCCCACGGGCTTTCGGGATGCACGATAATCCGGACATCCGGCGCCTTTTTCCGCCACTCCCGAATCTGCCGCACCAGAAACTCCTGATGCACATGGCAGTACCCGTTCCACAGGATCGTTTTCGCCCCGGCCAATTGCGCCGCGCTGTTGCCGCCCAGCTTTTCCCCGCGCCGCCAGACGACAATCTCGTCATCAGCGATCCCCAAGGCCTTGCTGGAATTTCTGCCCAGATGTTCATCCGGAAAAAAGAATACCTTCTCGCCTCTGGCCAGGGCCCAGGCCAGCACCCTTTCCGCGTTTGACGAGGTGCAGACCGAACCGCCCAAATTGCCGACAAAGGCCTTAATGCGGGCCGACGAGTTCACATATGTTACCGGTACCACCCGCTGCGCCCCGCACACGTCCGCCAGTTCCTGCCATGCCGCGGCAACCTGGTCGACGGTTGCCATGTCCGCCATGGGGCAGCCGGCATTCAAATCCGGCAGAATCACCGCCTGATCATCAGCCTTCAGGATGTCCGCCGATTCCGCCATGAAATGGACGCCGCAGAAAATAATATAAGGATATTCTCCCGCTTCGGCGGCCTCACGGGCAAGCTTAAGGGAATCCCCGGTAAGATCGGCAAACTGAAAGACATCCTCATGCTGGTAATGATGGCAGAGGATCAGCACCTTGCCTGCCAGCTCTTTTTTCCTGGCAGTTATTTGTTCAAAAAGATTTTCCTGCTGTCTGGTCATTTCACCACCCGTCGATGGAAATAAAAAAGGGGCTTATTTCGCAATAAGCCCCAACTTATCAGATTTTATCTAATATTGTCAATCAGATGGCGCGTACCCAGGTCGCCTGCGGGCCTTTATGGCCCTCGGCCACGCCAAAGGAAACGTCATCGCCTTCGGCAAGCTGATCCATGGCCAGATCTTTCAAGGCATTCTCATGAAAATAAATCTCACGTCCGTCACTGGCCACAATAAATCCATAGGACTCATAGGGAGAAAGCCTTTTGATCTTGCCGAATCCCGAGCCGATTTCACCCGCGGCTTCAGGCACCTTACTGGTCTGCCGCCTTTTACGCTGCAACTCCTTCAACTGCAGCCCCAGCGTATCAAAGGCCTCAACGAGCAACGGCGTTACCGAATCCCCCTTTCTCTTGACAACCACTGTATCGTTCGGAACACCCGTGACAATACGGACTTCATAGCCGCCCTGCTTATGGGAAGTAGTCTACTCAATGTTTACACGCAGGTTGAGGATGAGTCCGGGATGGTGACGCATCAACC
>JACQYM010000227.1 GCA_016208225.1 Deltaproteobacteria bacterium
ATCTGTCAGGGAGATCCGCCCTGGGGTGGATGGGAAAAGGGAGGTTCAGATCTCCTGAGTCTTGACATATTTCCACCACAGAGCCCACAGAGGAAATATTTTTAATTACAATTAGTTATCTCTGTGGACTAGTCAGACCAGGGAGACCAGCCAGACAAGCCTTACCCCAGATATTGCGCCGCGTCATCCACATCAAGTTTGCTGCCGATGATGAGCGGCACCCGTTGATGCAACGAATCAGGCTCGATATCGAGAATATTAATACCGTCATCGGTGACGGCCCGGCCGCCCGCCTGTTCGATGAGCATGGCCAGGGGCGCGGCCTCATACAGCAACCGCAGTTTGCCGTAAGGTTTTTCCGGATTTTTATTGTCCCGGGGGTAGATGAAGATGCCGCCGGAGATCAGATTGCGATGAAAATCCGCCACCAGGGAGCCGATATAACGGCAGCTGTAAGGCCGGCCCTTTTCCTTGTCCTCCTCTTTCAGGGCATCGATATAACGGCGGACATTTTCCGGCCAGAAATTCCTGTTGCCCTCGTTGACGCTGAGGTATTTGCTGCGCACGGGTGTTCTGATGTCCGGATGGGACAGATAAAATTCACCGACACTCGGATCAAGGGTAAAGCCCTGCACCCCGTCACCGGTGGTAAAAACCATCATGGTGCTCGACCCGTACAGGATATAGCCGGCCGCCACCTGGTCCCTGCCCTTCTGCAACAGGTCGAGCCTCTCTCCCTGGCCCCAGGCCGAACGCCGGCGATGCACGGAAAAGATGGTGCCGATATTGACATTGACATCGATATTGGTGGAGCCGTCCAGCGGGTCAAAGGCCAGGGTATATTTCCCCTCATACCCTTCCGCCACGGGAATGATATCGTCTTCTTCCTCGGAGGTCATGACGCAGAGATAGCCGCAGCGGCTCATCCTCTTCTTGATGGTGTTGTTGGCAAACTCATCAAGCTTCTGTACCTTTTCCCCCTGGATATTGGTTTTTCCCGACATACCGAGAATATCGGCCAGGCCGGCCATGTTGACTTCCGCGGAAATGGTTTTCCCGGCAACGATCAGCTCATTGAGGAGACCGGAAAGATCACCGGTGGCCTCCGGGTGCAGACGCTGACTGTCAACGATATGCCTGATTACGGTCACTCCAAGCGGTTTATTCATTCTTTCCCCCAGAAATATGGTATATAAGATTGACCGGTATGGCCGTTGAATGGTGAAGGGTTTGATTTCAACGGCTTACCTGTCCTATTGTTACCATGGCCGCCCCAACCATTCAACCATTTAGGAGCCGGCACGAAATTAACTTCTTCATTTTTTGAGCATTGGCTGCACCATGGCTGCACTTCGCTATGACCGTTTTGAGTCATGCGCCGTGAGCCGGACAATGTCACCCTTTCGCCTCCGCCACCATGGGAACTTCCGCACCACCTGATAACCGCAAGCCCAAGCCGCCGCAAGGTGAAATGCTGTCAGTCAGCAACTGGCGCAGCTATGTCATTCTTTTCCGGACAAACCCGCGGTTTACCAGATTATGGCTGGCCGGGGTCATCAGCCAGTTCGGCAACTGGTTTAATTACATTGCCGTTTTCGTGCTGCTGCAGCAGCTGACCGGGTCCGGCATGGCGGTCAGCTGGTTCCTCATCGCCAAATTCATCCCCAGTACGCTCCTGGGCCCGGCGGCGGGGGTGCTGGCGGATCGTTTTTCCCGCAAGGCCATCATGATCGGCGCCGACCTGCTGCGGGTAGGGGTCGTCCTCTGCTTTCTCTTCATCAACCGGCCGGAGCAGGTGTGGCTGGTCTATACCCTGGCCCTGCTGCAGGAGTCCCTCTGGACCTTTGCCGATCCGGCCCGCCGGGCCTCCATCCCCAATCTCTGCCGGCCGGAGGAGTTGAACCTGGCCAATGCCCTCGGCGGGGCCACCTGGTCGGTCATGCTCGCCTTCGGCGCGGCCCTGGGCGGATTCACCACCGCGCATTTCGGCTGGCGGACGGCCATTGTTCTTGACGCCGCCACTTTCCTCATCTCAGCTCTGATGATCACCGGCCTGGCGCTGCCGCCGTTGCAGCGCCGCCTGAATCAGAAACCTTCCCTGGCTGATTATCTGGGATTTAACGATCTGCGCGAGGGGCTGCACTACGTGGTCCGGCACCGGCAGGTCGCGGCCCTGCTGCTGGTAAAAAGCGGCTGGGCCCTTTCGGGCGGTGTTCTGGTCATGCTGACGGTTTTCGGCGAGCAGGTCTTTGCCGCAAAACACGGACAGGGGGGAAACAGCGGGATTTTGTACAGCTGCCGGGGGATTGGGGCGGCCCTGGGACCGCTTGTGGCCTGGCGCCTATTCGGGGAAAGCAGGCAGGAGATGTCCCGGGCCATCGGCATCAGTTTCTTTGCGGCCTCCGTGGCCTATATTTTCTTCAGCCAGGCGCCGACTCTCGGCTGGGCCGCTTTTTTTGTCTTCTGCGGTCATCTGGGAGGCGCGGTACAGTGGGTATTTTCCACGACCCTGCTGCAGAAAATGGTGGAAGACCGTTTCCTGGGCCGGGTCTTTGCCGCGGAAATGGCCTTTCTCACCCTGGTGTTAAGCCTTTCCACCTATTTCACCGGCGCGGCCCTGGAGCATGGCACAGACCCGCGGGTCGTCGTGCTGCGCCTGGCCCTGCTCTTCATGCTGCCCGGTCTGGTGTGGACGATGTACCGCCGCACCGCATCCGCCAAGGGCCTTTGACATACCTTGCAAACAACCGGATCCCGGCAGATTTTAGTTTGATACCGGAATTGCTGTTCTAGAAAAGTGCCTAAAGCACTTGAAGTTGCGGTACTTTCCGATCAGATAACACCTTAAACTTTAAGTACTTTAGCGCACTTTAGGCACTTTAAGTACTTTACCTAACGGCCCTTTAGTCCAGATAGATGATCTCCCCGCCATACTCGGTGACCACGATGCCGTCCTGCAGATTCTTCAGACGCAGACCGCCGTCAGCGTCCACGCCGAGCACCTCCGCCTCATACTGCGGCCTCTGCTGGACATCATAGCCGAACATTACCCGCCGGCCCGGCGAGTCGCTGAATTCCCGCCAGCGATCAACCAGGAAAGGGACACCGCTGTCCTGCAAGCCGCCGTCCGCGGCCAGCTGCGCCGCTTCCTGCCGATAGAGCATGCCGATGTGCCAGGAAAACTTGGCCAGCAGATCCGTCGCCACCAACCCCAGGTCAAAGGTTCCGCCGGCCACCTCGGCCATGGAGACGGCCAGCCCGTCAAGTTCCGGGGGAAAATCGCTGTTATTGACATTCACCCCGGCGCCGATGAGAATATACTCCTCCTGGGAACGGCTGCCGTATACGGTCTCCATCAGGATGCCCGCCACTTTGCGGCCCCGGACATGCACATCGTTCACCCATTTGACATGGGCCGGCACGCCGAATCGCCGCACCGTTTCACAGCAGGCCATGCCGGCAGCCAGGGGCAGCAGCCGGCTCACCTCCGGCAGCAGATTGTTGACAAACACCATGGTCATCCAGATGCCGCCGGCCGGGGCATGCCAGGAACGCTGGAACCTGCCTTTGCCGCCGGTCAGTTCTGCCGCCAGGATGACCAGGCCGCTGGGAAAGGAGCGCCCCTGCCGCTCATGCTCGTCAATGAGCTGCCGCGCCCGGTCCATGCCGCGTGCAAGTCGGTCATGGGCGTGAATGACGGAGCCGGCAATGGCGCCGTATCGGAAAACCGTCTGCACCTGCGGCTGCGGCAGCAGCAGGCTGCGCTCCGGTATTTCATGCGTGGTGATATAACTGAGGATGTCAGCAGGAGAAGGAAATTTCAAGTTGCAGAAGGGTTGAGGGTCGTCGGCATTGTGCGGTATGGAAAAATCTATTCCCATTCAGCTTTCACGCGGGTAATGATTTTTTCGATGAGGGGAAATTTTTCAGGGGGACAGATGCCGATCAGCGGCTCTCCCTGGTCAAGGGAAACCCCGGGCTGAAAATAGACGGAATGAATGATGCCGGGCGCCCCCTGGTAATAGACCGGGGTGTCGCGCTTCATCAATGACATGGTGAACAGTTCATCCCCCGGCTTGATGGAAACCGACCGCTGCCCGAATTTTTCAATCCGTGCCTGCACCTCCATGGAAAAGAAATATCTGGCCCTTTCCGGCGCCGGAAAGGGCAGCAGCACCTTGCGCAGGATCTGCTCGATGATCTCCCGTTTCTTCAAGGGATGCTTGATGGTGACGATCTTCTCACCCGCCTCGACAAACTGACCTTCCAGGTCATCGCGCACAAAGGAGACCACCCCGCTGGATGTGGAGAATATCGACTTGCTGTTCCTTTCCCGGGTGAGCACAAAGAGCTGGGTGCCGGGGATATGATGCCACGTGCCCGATGTCCCCTCCACTTTGTCGCCCAGCCGCACATTAAACCGGATCTGACCGGTATGCGCCGTGCTGATGTCCACATAGCCGTAAGGGTCGGAGCGGTAGGCGCCGAGGATCTGTTCGTAATCTATTTCGTTTTCGTGCATAGTTGTTATCTATTTGATTACCACTTATTTTCTGCCGGTCAGGACAAGTTTTACCCCATCTGCAATTAGCCATGAGGTTTACGGTTTACAGTTTACGGTTGACGGCTGACGGCTTTCGGAAAACATCTCCAAATGATGCTCGCGGCAAGACCGTAAACCGTAAACCGGCAACCGCAAACCGTCTTACCGGTAATATAAATTCCTGCCGCCCATGGTCAACAGGGCCTTGTGCAGATTGCGGCGGAATTCCCGCCTGTCCCAGATGCCCTGGATATGGCCCCGTTTCAGGGCGTTTTTCGCGCTGTGATAGCCGGGGGGAATATCATCGCCCGTCGTGTCCTTGATGACCTTCGGCCCGGCGAACCCGATGCGGCTGGAGCGGATGGCGAACTGATAGTGGGAACAGCCCAGAAAACTCGCCACCGGACCGGCATAGGAATTGTTGTCATACACCACGATATAGAGGCCGCCCGAGTCCACATATTCCCGCACCGCCATGGTGCACTTGGGCATCTGCACCACTCCCAGGGTTCCCTCCTGGATGCGGATGCCGCCCGTGGTATGCACATAGGAGAGCAGGGGACGGCGTTTGAGTTTGGCCAGCTCGCAGGCCCGCACGAACTTCTCGCCCTCGGCGGAGTCGACCGTGCCGTTCCGGAAATCGCTGTAGAGCATGGCCACCACCAGATCCACCCCGACCACCCGCGCCTCGAAGGTGATGATGGCGCTCTGCCGGCGGGTTTTCGCCTTGGCCGCTGCCAGCCGCTTTTCAAAGCCGGACGCGGCCAGCGGATTGCCCGAGGCGATCTCGCTGTTGAACTCCTTGATGGAATCGCGGTCAAAGAGATGCTTCAGATACCACTCGTATTCCAGGGGAAAGTGGTGGCCGCATGTTTCGCAGACGCCGCAGAATTCACCATACAGGTCCGGTACCCACAGATCCTTGCAGCCATACTTTCCCGCATTGGGACAGCTGACCGTCCGATCCTCATTGGCCAGGGGGCTGGTGTAGGTGTCACCGAACTCGGTGGCCATGCTCTGCTGGTTGGTAAGAGACGGCCGGGCCTGCTTGCCGTCCTGTTTGGAGGCGATAAAATCATAGGCCGCGGCGATGGGGGCGGAAACCTGCTTCAGCAGCACCGAGCCCTCGCCGGAGACGTCCTTGATCACCTGTTTGACCTGCTTTTGCTGGCTGCGCAGGATATCATAGCGGAAGGTATAGTAGATCTTGCTCGACCCCTGTTTCACCCGATGGCAGAAGGAGGAAAACATGGAAGGCTTGCCGGTGAAGCCGCTGATGGCCATCTCCCGGTATTTTTTGTAGCGCAGCTGCAGCAGCCGCTTGATCTCGTCGTTATTGAGATCCCAGGAGATGTCGATCAGATGGTCTTCCGGATTGATCTCCTCGTTTTTTTTCAGCTTCAGCTCATAGGCCCGGAAGGCGCGCAGGCTTTTCGTTTTGAGCGCCACCTCATCCGTGGCCCGGATCATCTCGAACTTCACCCTTTTGAAAAAGGCGTAATCATCCCGTTTGGCGCCGAGAATCGGCTCATTAATCACCCGGTCGATGGTGCCGAGCTGCAGGTTGTCGGCAGCGGTGATCATCAGCCGTTTGGCGCATTCCTCAAGGAGCTGCTTGGGCACCTTGTCGCCGTCCTGGATTTTGCTCTCAATGGCCGCGGCCCCTTCCGGCGAAATGACCGAATAATAACCGTGGGAAAACATCATGCGGAAATCGGTGAGCCCGATGGCCTCGGCGCCGCCGGAACCGCCTTCGGAAATAACGGAGATCAGCGGCACCCGCAGTTTGGCCATGGCATACAGATTTCTGGCAATCTGCTGGGCCGCGCCGGGATAATCCTCCACCGGGAAGGAGCCGGGGGTAAAGATATAGGAGTGAATCGGTATGCCCTCGGTCTGGGCCACCTGCATGAAACGCAGCGCCTTTTCATTGCCCCACGGTTTGCAGGAGCCGCCGTTGCGGTATTCCTCGCCATGCCCCTTTTCCTGGCCGATGACCATCACCTGCTGCGTGATGTTTTTATTCTTCACCCGGCGAACAATGGTCGCCTTGGCGGCCACCATGGAGGGATCAATGCTCGCCTCATCCTGGCCGCCGAGTTCGCTGAAATCCTCATACACGTTTTCCAGAAGATCCTGCAGGGAAAAACGCAACGGGCTGCGGACGATCCGTACCCGTTCCATGGGGGTCAGGTTTTCCTCGCACCGCTGCTCCAGGAAAGTAAGCCCCTCCTCCAGGGTGGCGACCTGCCTGGTGAGTTCCTCTTCAGACACTTCGTAAAACGAGTTCCTGACCGTATCCAGCTTCTCCTGCAGGCCGGCGAGGTTGCCCCACTCGATTCCGTCCCTGATCTGGCTCAGATAGGAGATGCGCTCCGCGCTTTTCAGCACTCTTTTTCGTAAATCTTCCATATGTTCCGTTCGTTATTTGGCCCATGGCTCATGGCGGTTAGCTCATGGCTGATGGCTCATGGCTCATGGGAAAATGATAAACCATTAATCATCTTTCCGGCTTCTGCTAGCAACTGTGCGCCATCAGCCATTAAAATGTCAGCAATTTATCAATATTATCTTTCAGGTAGGCGATGTTGGTCAGAATCGGATCACCCGCCCCGTTTGTTCCTTCAATGGCCACCTCAGACAGAAACTGCCGGCCCCGCTCCTTGGCCTCCTTGATGGAGTCTCCCCAGACAATGGCCAGGGCCAGGTTCGGATCATAATCACTGGGAATCACATAGGGACGATCAAAGGGAACATGGGTATAAACCGCGGCCCACTCATACTTGGGAAAATCAAACCTGGAAATGGTGCCGATCCAGGGGGCGAATCCGCGCCGCGGGTCCTCCGCCACAATCCTGAATTCGATGCAGGCGCCATGGAAGGTAATTTTTTTCTGATTATAGCCGATCCTGTCCCCCAGTGCCAGACGGATCTGCTCCCGGATCAGGTTCGGCTGTTGATTCTTCACATAGCTGATGCGGGCGGAAACATCATTTTCCACCTGGATGCGGGTGTTCACCTCAAGCAGATAGGGCTGCCCCGACCGGCTGACGATCCATTCCCAGGTGCCCACATTGTCATAACGCACATGGGCCGCCAGCTTTAACGAATATTGCACGATTTTGTCAAGCACATCCTGAGCATTGAATTCGTAGGAAAAACAGCTCTCGTCGAAGCCGGGCGCCGCTTCCAGCCGCTTCTGCCGGCCCGTGCTCTGAATGGTGCAGTTCCTGGTGCTGAAATGGACCCTTTCCCCGTGCCGGCTGCAGAGCAGCTGCACCTCCAGGTGATTGTAATCGCGCAGACACTGCTCGATCAGCACCCCGGCATCGCCGAACTGGCGCTTGGCATAATTCTGCACCATGCGGTAGGTGCGGCGGAATTCATCGATCCGCTTGACTTCCTCAATCCCCATGCCGCCGCCGCCGGCCGCCGCCTTGACCAGCACGGAGGGATTCTTGATCTTCTGCAGCCGCTGCTCTTCCAGCAGATGCTCGGCAATGTTCTCGGCTTCCATCTCGTTGTAAATCGGGCCGTCCGTGCCGGGCATGGTCGGGATGCCCAGCTTGTTGGCAACCCGCTTGGTGTTGATTTTGTCGCCGAGATCCCTGATCACCTCCCATTTCGGGCCGATGAAGGTCAGCGGCCGCTCGCGGATGGAGACCCGCCGGGCAAAACGGAAATCCTCGGAGAAAAACCCGTACCCGGGATGAATGGCGGTGCAGCCGGTATGATCGGCAACAGAGATGATATCATTCGGATCTGTATAGCTCGCCACCCGCCAGGCCCGTTTTTCCGGGCCTGACTGCTGCAGATAAGGATAAACATGTTCGGACCCCTTATCCGCGTCGGTATAGATCATGACAAAATCAAGACCCAGGTCTTCACAGGCCCTGGCAATCCGGAGGGCGATCTCCCCCCTGTTGGCTATTAAAACTTTTTCTTTCAAACTCAGCCCTGAACCGGCAATGCCGGATGTAAAAATTAAAAAAAACAAACCGGAGGTTCGGCAGAGGCCGCTGACAACTTCTCTTTCTGCCCGTCCAGCGTTCCGCAAAAATATGTGATTTTAGCAGAACAGTTGCATTAAAGGAATGAATTTCATTTTTTTCCACGGTACTTTTTTACGAATCCTATTAATTTCTATACTTTATCCGCTGCCAAAACAAGACGATTCTCCCGGTTCCAGCGCGGCTGATCATTTTTTTTCTTGACATCACCGCCCTTTTGCCGTAGCCAATCAGGATAACCATACGATATCTCTACCTCCCGGCATTTTTACAGCCACAGGAAAAACGAACCACGCAGAGCTGGCGAAGATTCTTGGTGCAGGTATTTTGATTATAATTTCAGTGTGATGCAAATCTGAAAGAAAATTTTCCAGCACAACAGAGTAAGATTACAATAATCGATGCAATCGTGAAAAACATGTTTTTCACTGCGCAACACCGGGCGTTTACAGAAAAATATATCTTATACAGCTGGTTATCTCTGTTTACTCTGTGCTCTCTGTGGCAAATTTCACGTTTTACGGGATAATCAATAATTACAGCAATGGACAAAGAACAGCCTCCTTCGGAACCGAGTCAATCGCTTATCCGCCGCCTTCTGCAGTTTTCAAGGCTTTCCCCCCAGCCCGACACCCCTGAAGATCTGGAACAGGAAATCCAGGAACTCATCGAAGAGGGAGAAGAGCAGGGTTTGATCTCAAGCCATGAAGGGCAGATGATCAGCAGCATCTTCGAATTCCGCGACACCCTGATCCGGGAGATCATGACCCCGGCCACCGATATTGTCAGCGCCCCGCTTTCCGCCACCCCGTGCGATATCATCAACCTCATCAAAAGCAAGGGGTTCAGCCGCATCCCGATCTACGACAACAGCCCGGACAATATCGTCGGTTTTCTGCATGCCAAGCAGCTCCTCACCTGTTCAACGGAAACCAGGCTGCCGCCGCTGCCGGAGCTGCTCAACCCGGCTTTCTTTGTCAGAGAAAACGACAAGATCGTTTCTCTGCTCCTCGAATTCCAGACCCAGAAAAAACATATGGCCATTGTCACCGACGAATTCGGCAGCATCCGCGGCCTGGTGACCCTGGAGGATATCCTGGAGGAAATCGTCGGCGAAATTGCCGACGAAACCGACATGCAGGTTGAAGAATGGCAGGTCATTGACGACAATACCGTCATCACCTCGGCCAAAGTCGATATTGAGAAAATCGAGTCATTTTTCGACATGGAGTTTCCCGAAGGCACATACGAGTCGGTGGGCGGATTTATCATCAGCCGCCTGGGCAAAATTCCCGACAGCGGCGAGAAAGTGGAATTCGGCCCGCTGACCTTTTCCGTCCTCTTGGCCAGCAAACGGCGCATCAAGAGTGTCAGAATCACCCGGCAAAGCGAATGACCGGCACGCGGCACGACAGACGCAGCGGCCGGCTCGCCCCAGGCCGCATCATGAACGCGCCGTTTTTTTTGTAAATCCCCATGCATATCGGCCTGCTCTTCCTTCTCAGCGCGCTCCTGCTCTGGCTCTCCTCCCCCGGTCCGGGTCTCTCCTTCGGCGCCTGGTTCGCCCTTGTGCCCCTGCTCGCCGGCTGCGCCCTGGTCAGACCGAAAAAAGCGGCCCTGTTCGGCTTTCTCAGCGGCATGGTCTTCTACCTGCTGCTCATTTACTGGGTGGTCATCTCCCTTGGCACCTACGGCCACCTCCCCTGGTGGCTCTGCGGCCTGGCCCTGCTGCTGCTCAGCGCCTACATGGGGCTTTATCTCGCCTTGTTCTGCGCGGCCTGCAGCTGGAGCATGCGGACAATGGCGCCGGTGTGGAGCGCCCCGCTGCTCTGGGTGGCGCTTGATTATATCCGCGGCTTTCTCTTTTCCGGCTTTCCCTGGCAGGACCTGGGCTACTCCCAGTTCAATACCCCCCTGCTCATCCAGGCAAGCGACCTGGCCGGCCATCACGGCATCACCTTTCTCATCGTCCTGGTCAATTCACTCTGCTACACCCTGATCGCGGCCCTGGGGAAAAGCGTAAACTGGCCCTTGAAAAACACCCTGCGCCAGGCGGGCACCGCCCTGCTGCTCATGGCCGCCGCCTCTGCCTATTCCTTCCTGCAGTTCAAGGAGATGAGCCGCTCGCTGCTCTCCACCTCCGATTACCGAGTGGCGGTGATCCAGGCCAATATCGAACAGGACCAGAAATGGCTGCCCGAAAAGCAGCGCGAGGCCATCGAAACATATATTGATCTGAGCACCAGGGCGGCCGCGCAGCAGCCCGAACTGGTCATCTGGCCGGAAACCGCCATGCCGTTCCACCCTCCCACCAGCCCCATTTTTCCGGAACTGCTGACCCGCACCGTGTTCCGGGACGGATATTTTCTGCTCTCCGGCGCCCCTTATTTCAAAGAAAAAGGCAATGATTTCGAGCTCTATAACAGCGCCCTCCTGGCCCGGCCGGACGGCAGTCAGTCCCTCTACTTCAAGCAGCATCTGGTGCCCTTCGGCGAATATGTACCGTTCAGCGACATCCTGCCCCTGCCCGGGCCGGTGGTGGAATCGATCGGCAACTTTGCCGCCGGCCGCACTGCCCAACCCCTGGCCGCCGGCCGGGCCAGCCTGGGGGTGCTCATCTGCTTTGAATCAATTTTTCCCGACCTGGCCCGCCGGGAAACGGCAAACGGCGCCAATCTGCTGGTCAATATCACCAATGACGCCTGGTTCGGCCGGTCAAGCGCTTCGATCCAGCATCTGGCCATGGCGGTGCTGCGCGCCGTGGAAAACCGCCGCAGTCTGGCCAGGGCGGCCAACACCGGCATCAGCTGTTTCATCGACCCGGCCGGCCGCATCAGCCAGGCTACGCCCCTGTTCACCGCCTGTTCGATCAAAGGCAACCTCGCCCTCTTTGACCGCCAGACCTTCTTCACTTCATTCGGCCACTATTTTCCCGTGCTCTGCCTGCTGTTGCTTATCCCGCTGGCACTCCGCATCAGGCGGGGCAGGGCGTACGGCAAATCCTTCAACCACCTGTAGGTCACAACCCAGGAGCCAGAAGACAGAATTCAGGAATCAGAAGGAAGAAAAATCAGTTATTCCGGCTCCTGACTCCGGGCTCCTGCATTCTGCCGCCAAAATCCGCGCATAGATTTTATTGGCGCATTCGCCGCTTTCGGGTATTATAGTTTTTTTTGCTGCACAGACCATTTATCTCTCTTTCACCCATACATTATAGAAAAAAATATGTCCGCAGAACTGAAACAGAAACTCCAGGAAATTCAACAAAGGCTGCTCGCCTTGAAGGAGCATCTTTGAATTAGCCGACAAGACGGAGAAACTCCGTGAACTCGAGCAGAAAACCACCCATCCCGCCTTCTGGAATGACGCTGAAACGGCCAAGACGGTGCAGCAGCAGATCAGCAGACTGCAGGAGCCCATCGAAGGCTATGAGTCCCTGCGTCATCTGATGGAGGAGGCGGAGATACTGCTTGAGCTCGCTGTCAGCGAACAGGATGCGGATACCGAGCAGGAAGCGCGGCAGACCCTCAAGGTGCTTGATCAAAGAATCAGCGCCTTTGAGCTGGAATGCATGTTTTCCGGCGAGCACGACACCAACAACGCCATGGTCACCATCCATGCCGGGGCAGGAGGCACCGAGGCCCAGGACTGGGTCAGCATCCTGCTGCGCATGTATCTGCGCTGGGCCGAGGACAAAGGCTTCGGCGTCGACATTCTTGACTGGCAACCGGGTGATGAGGCAGGGGTGAAAAGCGCCACCATCATGGTGAAGGGCCGCTATGCCTACGGTTATCTGCGCTCGGAAATGGGCATTCACCGGCTGGTGCGCATTTCCCCGTATGACGCCGGGGGCAGACGCCACACCTCTTTTGCCTCGGTTTTCATCTTTCCCGAGCTTGACGATACCATCGAGGTGGAGATCAACGACAAGGACCTGCGCATCGACACCTACCGGGCCAGCGGGGCCGGCGGCCAGCATGTCAACAAGACCAGCTCCGCCATCCGCATCACCCATCTGCCGACCAACACCGTGGTCCAGTGCCAGAACGAACGCTCCCAGCACCGCAACAAGGACACGGCCATGAAGATGCTCAAATCACGCCTCTATGAGCGGGAAAGGCTGCTACAGAAGGAACAGCGCCAGGAACTGGGGGGCGAGAAAAAGGACATCGCCTGGGGCAGCCAGATCAGATCGTATGTCATGCAGCCCTACCGGCTGATCAAGGACCATCGCACCAACCATGAAACAGGCAATGTTGATGCGGTGCTCGACGGTGTTCTTGACCCGTTCATCAAGGCCTATCTGCTCTGGCAGAAGTAACTATCCAGGAGCAGGAAGACAGGATTCAGCAGTCAGAATGAACAAGGCGGAATAAAATCAGCCATTCCGGCATCTGAATTATGGCTCCTGCTTCCGGGAATGAACCTAATGGTGAAACTTCATAAAATCCGGCAAGCAAAAAAGTTGAGCAACTCTCGATCATATGCCGCCCGGGGGTGATACATGCGCCAAATGCGGGGCATGCACCGCTGTCTGCCCTGTTTATCAGGTAACCGGCCGGGAATCATTCACCGCCAGGGGCAGGCTGCACCTGCTGAACCGGCTGCCCCGCCTGACGACCCGCGCCTACGGCACCATCCTCTCCGCCTGCCTGCTGTGCGGGGCATGCCGGGACGTCTGCCCCAGAAAAATCGACACCATCTCCCTGCTGATCGCGGCCCGGGAACAGCTGCCCCGACCGGCGCAGCACCGCTATCTGGAAAAACTGGCGGCCAGAAAGACTCTCACCTCGCCGCTGCTGCTCACCGGCCTGGGCAAGCTCAGGCAAAGGCTGCTCAACCATCTGCCCGGCGCCAGCGGTCTGTGGATGAAACTTGACCTGCTGGCCGAGGATTTTTCACCGCCGCCATCCCCTGCCGCTTTTCCAACCGGGGACCCCAGCGCCTCGCCTCCCCTGCTCAACTACTTCAGCGGCTGCCTGGCCCGCTATATCAGCCCGGCGATCGGCGCGGCCACCGCTTTTCTCGCCCGGCGCGCCACCGGTGCGCCCTTGCCCATGCCCGAGGCCCAGACCTGCTGCGGCCTGGCTGCTTACGCCAGCGGCAACCGGGAGGAGGCAAAGGAACTGGCCCGCAAAAACATCGCCGCCTTCAGCAGCAACACCCTGCCCATTCTTACCTCCTGCGCCTCCTGCTACACCCATCTCCGCTCCTATCCCGGGCTGCTGGCCGATGACCCCGACTTTGCCAAACCGGCGCAGGATTTCAGCGCCAGGGTGCGGGAATTTTCCTCATTTTTCCTGCAATCCCGGCTCACTTTGCCCGCCGGCCCGGCTGGGGTCAGCACTGACGCCGATCCCCGCATCTTTTACCATGACCCGTGCCATCTGCGCTTCGGTGCGGAGAAAATCATCTCCCAGCCGCGGCAGCTGCTCAGCGGCATGACCGGCCATCCGCCCCTGGAGCTTGCCGGCGGGTCCCGCTGCTGCGGCCAGGGAGGGCTTTTTCATCTTGCCCACCCGGTCCAGGCAAAACAGATATTTGCCATGGCCATGACCGAATTTCTGGAACTATCCGCCTCGGTTGCGGTCACCACCTGCAGCGGCTGCCTGCTGCAATGGCAGCAGGGATTGCGCCACGCCGGGCTCCCCGGCCGGGCCTGTCACCTGGCGGTGCTGCTGGCCGGCATCATGCAGCGCCGGGCAGAGAATGGGCAAACGGGAAATTAACCACAGAGCCCGCTGCGACAACCAAGTGGAATTAAAAATATTTCCCCTGTGGGCTCTGTGTGTTCCGTGGCAAAAGCAGTCTTTTTACGAAGTTGTCCTTTTTGCCTTGGCCGGCAAAAAACAGTTGAAAATTATCAGCGGATCAACAACAATTATCGGAATCACCGGGGTACGCTGTTGAAATAAAATAACTGAATCACGCCCTTTCCCATTATATCCACCACTCATTTTTCCGGAGGTTTTATGAAAATAAAAACGTTTGTCCTGCTCACTTTTATCGGCGCCATGGGCCTGTCCCTGCCTGCCCAGGCCAAGGTTGACTCAACAGTCACCAACACCTTCAAGGCAGCCGGCACTCCGCTCGACATGGCCAGCTCCGTGAACGGCAAGTATGTGTACGTCTTAAACAAAGGCAGTATCAACATCTACACCAATGACGGCAAGCTGGAGGATTCCATCACCGTTGATCCCTCCTTCAACCGGATTGCCGTCTCCGGCCTTGATCTGGCCAATCTCGAGGACAAAATATTTGTCAGCAGCGATTCCACCGGCAGTATCCAGGAAATCAGCTACTCCTTCATCGTCAGCATCGACACCACGGACGCCCCTTTCCTCGGCATGCCCAATGCCCCGGTATCCATCGTAATTTTCAGCGACTTCCAGTGCCCTTACTGCTCCAAGCTCGGACCGACCTTTGAGGAACTGCTCGTCAAGAACCCGGAAACGATCAAAATTTCCTACAAGCACTTTCCGATCCGCGGCCATGAAGCGGCGGTTCCGGCTGCCGGCGCCGCCATTGCCGCCCAGAAACAGGGAAAATTCTGGGAATTCCACGATCAGCTCTTCCTGAACATGAAGGAGCTGAAACCGGAAAAATTCATTGAAATCGCCACCTCCCTCGGCCTGAACATGGAGCAGTTCAAAAAGGATATGACTGACCCGCAGAACATGGCCAGAGTCGGCAAGGACCAGCAGGACGGCGCCAAAGCCGGGGTCAAGGGCACCCCGTCCATCTTCATCAACGGCAGAAACGTCAAGGACAGAAGCGTCCCGGGCATGCAGAAAATGATTGACGAAGAACTGGCAAAAGCCCGCGGCAAGAAATAAGCAGCGCATGCAGGTCTCCAGAACGCAAAAGGAACTATCATTCGACGACAACGAAGCGGCGCGTCTCCTGTATGGCGACCTGAACCGCAATCTGCTGGCCGTGGAAAAAGCGGCGGGGGTCACGGTCAAGGCCCGGGGCACGACCGTGACCATCAGCGGCTATGATCATGCCGTGGCCACCTCCGCCGCCACCCTCAGCCAGCTTTACGAACTGATCGTCACCGGCTATCCGGTCTATGCCTCCGATGTGGCCTATGCCCTGAAAATCATCGAGCGGTCGCCGCAGACCAGCCTGAAGGAGATCTTTCTCGATCAGGTTTATATCACGGCCAGGCACCGGGTTGTTTCTCCCAAGAGCATCAATCAGAAACTCTATATCGACGCCATCCGCAACAACGACATCGCCTTCGGCATCGGCCCGGCCGGCACCGGCAAGACCTATCTGGCCGTGGCCATGGCCATTGCCGCTTACAGCGCCAATCAGGTCAAATCGATCATTCTCACCCGGCCGGCGGTGGAGGCGGGCGAAAACCTCGGTTTCCTGCCCGGCGACCTGGTGGAAAAGATCAACCCCTACCTGCGGCCCCTGCACGATGCCTTAAACGACATGCTCGGCCGGGACCGGGCCAAGGACCTGGTGGAGCGGGAGATCATCGAAATCGCGCCGCTCGCCTTCATGCGGGGCCGCACCTTGAATAACGCCTTTGTCATCCTCGATGAGGCGCAGAATACCACACCGGCCCAGATGAAGATGTTTCTCACCCGGCTCGGCTTCAGCTCCAAAGCGGTCATCACCGGCGACGTCACCCAGATCGATCTGCCCCACGACCGGGGTTCGGGACTCATCCACGCCGCGAAAATCCTGAAAAAGGTGAAAGGCATCTCCTTCAGCCATTTCACCGATGTGGATGTGGTGCGCCACCCCCTGGTGCAGCAGATCATCCGGGCCTATGAACAGAGCGAAAAGGCCCCCCGCCGCAAGGACAAAGGCGATGGCCGTTCTGCTGCGAAGTGAGGTCAGACCCTCCCCCGTTTCCCTGCCCCAGCTGAAAAAAACCGCCACGGCCCTGTTGCGCCATGCCGGCAAAAAACAGTGCGAGCTGAGCATCCTGCTGGTTGACGACCGTCGCATGACCGCGCTGAACGCCGACTTCCGGGGCAAAAACAAACCCACCAATGTGCTCTCCTTTCCCATGGCCGGCGACGACGAGTGGCCCGGCCCGCCACTGCTGGGCGACATTGTCATCTCCCTTGATACCGCGGCCAGGGAGGCGGCGGCGGCCGGCATCCCCCTGGTTGACCATATCTCTGTCCTGCTGGTGCACGGCCTTGTCCATCTGCTCGGCCATGACCATGAGCGCGGGCCGGAGGAAGCGGCAGTCATGGCCGCCATGGAAAAGCAACTGCTGCGGCTGCTCGGCACAAAAAATCTTGCCCCATTGTCCGGATAAGGGTAAATGACGGATCAGGCTCACTTTTTACCTGGGCCGGCATACCTGAATATTTTACCCCAAGGAACACAGTCCATTGCAAGAGAGGAGAAGAGAATGGTCAAGCTTGCCATCAACGTCGATCCCTGAGACAGGCCAGGGGCATTAACGAGCCCGATCCGGTGCTGGCCGCCGGCATCTGCGAACTGGCAGGGGCAACGGGCATTGTCGTTCATCTGCGGGAAGACCGCCGCCATATCCAGGACCGTGATGTGCAGCTCCTGCGCCGGACGGTGAAAACCAAACTCAACCTGGAGATGGGAGCAAACGAGGAAATCATTAACATCGCCCTGGCTGTCAAGCCGGACCTGGTGACCCTGGTGCCGGAAAAAAGGGCGGAACTGACCACGGAAGGCGGGCTTGATGTGGCAGGCCAGATGCAGCACCTCACCGCTGTTATCGCCAGGATGAAGGATGCGGCTATTCCGGTCAGCCTTTTTATCAATCCCGATCCAGCCCAGATAGAAGCCTCTCGCAAGGTTGGCGCGACCTTTGCCGAAATTCACACCGGTTGTTACAGCGACGCGGCAAGCGACGAGGAAGAGGAACGGGAATTTGCCCTGATCGCCGCGGCGGTGGACGCGGCCCACAGCGCCGGCCTGCGGATCAATGCCGGCCATGGCCTCAATTACCGGAACACGGCCCGGGTTGCCGCCCTGACCAAGATCGAGGAACTCAGCATCGGCCACGCCGTCATGGCCCGCGCCATCTATGTGGGACTCGACCAGGCCGTGCGGGAGATGCTTGCCCTGTGCCGCTGAACATCAATGTGATTTCAAATTCACCAAAGGCTCCCCATTTCACGTCAAGCCCTGCGGCGGCTGGTCGGAACATCGTGAACAGGGGAAGAAGAGCCTGAAGGCTGCGCCTTCCCCGGGCCTGCTTTCCACCGTGATCCGCCCGCCGCATTCCTCCATGATTTTCCGGCTGATGGATAGGCCGAGGCCGATGCCATGCTCTGGGCCGGGCGGTTTGGTGGTAAAAAAGGGCTCGAATATCATGCCGAGTCTGTCTTCGCTGATTCCCGGCCCGGTGTCGGCTACCAGCACGGTCACATAATTTTTCCCCTCGACCTGTTCTGTTCCGGTGGCGACGGTTATGGTCCCGCCGGCCGGGGTGGCATACAGCGCATTTGCCAGGAGATTGTCCATAACCTCCCGCACGTCTTCCCTGTCCATGAGAATGGGGGACAGATCGGCAAACGATTTGCGGAGGTTGATCGATTTTTCATGCAGTGAACCGGCAAAGAACTGCAACGCTTCATCGATGACCGCATGAATGTCGTGTTCTTCCCTTGGAGGGCTTGGCTCTTTGGTCAGGCTCAGCACACTCTTTAAAATCCTCTCCAGCCGGGTGCTCTCCTCGACGATCACCCTGGTGTACCCTTTCTCTTTGGTCCGGTCTGGAATCTTTTTGTCCAGCCGTCTGGCAAAACCTCCCAGGGCGGTAAGCGGGTTGCGTATTTCATGGGCCACACCGGCCATCATCCTGCCCAGGGCAGAAAGTTTCTCGGATTCGATGAGCTGCTGCTGCAGTCTGTTTCTGTCCTGTTCCGTCTTCTTGCGCACGATGATGCCCGCCAGGGTGGCAGCCACTGAGGCGAGGAACTCCTCCTCCTGCTTGTCCCGCTTGTGCCCTTCCTGCAAAACAAGATTCAGCACGCCGAGCACCTTATGGCTGGAAACGATGGGAATCGTGTAATGGCCATGGGGGAAAATCCCCGCGTAGCATTTGTGGCATTCCGCGAGACAATCAGCAAATATGGCGGTGGACGTTTCCGCCGCCTTGCCGCACAGGCATTCACCAAAGGGCACTCGCGAACATTCGGCCAGCACTGCGTCATCATATCCCCGCTGCGCCTTCAAGACCAGCAGCCCTGGTTTTTCTTCCACCAGGTAGATGCCCCCCCTCCTGTGTATGCTCAGATGGGGGATGGCCAGGATCGCATCCAGGATGCGCACCAGCTGCTCTTCCAGCGAAAGGGGTTCCAGGGAGATATTCAGGGCGGCATTGATGGTGCTTTCAAAATAATAGCTCTTCTTGATCCTTTCCTCGGCCTGTTTGCGTTCCGTGATGTTTCTGATATCGGCCAGCACAAAAAGGCCTTCACTGGTTTCCAGGGGGCTCAAACTGATATCGGCCGGGAATTCGCTGCCGTTTTTCGGCAGGGCGTAGATATCAAGCCCGACACCCATCGGCCGGGACCGGTGGGTTGCAAAAAATGTTTTCACATGTTCGTGGTGTCTTTCCCGGTAGCGGGCCGGAATCAGCATTTCGATATGTTTATTGAGTAACTCCCGGCGGTCGTAGCCGAACAGATATTCCATCTGCCTGTTCACCAGGACAATCATGCCCTGCCGGTCGACCAGGGCCATGGCGTCCGGAGCGCTCTCCAGCAGGTCGCGGAACCTCCTTTCCGCCCGCTGCCGTTCCCCGATTTCCTGTTCCAGGGATGCCGTGCGTTTCTTGACCAGCTCCTCGAGATGGGCGCGGTGGAGGGAGAGCGCTTGCTCCGCCTGTTTCTTTCCGGTAATGTCCGTGATGAACCCTTCCAGGGCCAGGAGTTTTGATTCCTCGGAAAAGATGCCCAACCCCTGTTCCCAGACCCATTTCTCCTCACCGGCTGCGGTGCGAATGCGATAGGTCAGCTGAAAGCCCTCTCCGGCGGCCAGGGATTGCTGCACCTTTTCCCATACCCCCTGCCGGTCAGCGGGATGAATAAGATCATTGCAGGCAATGGTTCGATTATCGATCAGGTCGGCGGGTTGATAGCCGGTCATGGCCAGACTGCCATTGCTGACGAACGTCATTGTCCGGTATTCATCATTGCGGCACCGGTACGCCATACCGGGCAGGTTGGCCATCAACGTCGTGAGCTGCCGCTCACTCTCCCGTAACTTGTCCTCAGACTGTTTGAGTCTGTCGAGTTCCCGGCGCAGCAGATAATAAACAAAAAGGGCGGTTACGGTGATGAAAACCCAGCCCTTCAATATCTGCATTCTGGTCAAGATTCCAACTTCTTTCAGGTAAAACAACAAAATCTGATCGGAAAAGAGGATCCACAAGGCGGAAAACACCGCATACATGAAGGCGATCTTGAAGGCCGCATTTCGCCGGAAAAAGGATTTCAGTTTTGCATAAAATGGTTGCATGGAAACGCCTGGTTTGCGGTGGGCGGGTAATTTCTTCCAGCTCGCGGACTGACACTATACAGAACCGGTCAGGGTATCAGCCCGAGCCGCTTTCCTTACAGTATCACACATGAGAAGGGAATTTAAACCATCATTTCGCAAGGATTCGATGACTTGGCGATGAGGGTCGGCGGTCTTTTTTCATCTCAACGCGGCCCTGCCCTGCGAACGAAATTTTTATCGAAAAGCTCTATATAAAAAATAGATTTTATGGGATTAACTATTGGACAATTTGCCGCACCTGATTTAATCATCTGTTTTGCCGAGCCCGCCACAGGATTCCGCATTGCTCATAATATCTGGGATTTTCCAGTTCGAGAGATGGATCTATGCAAAAAACATCTACCGGTGCCCGGCCGGTGCAAGCCGTTGCCAGACCTCAGCTCGCGCACGAGCTGATTGTTCAGTCCGGGAAATGCATTGAGTGCAAACTGTGCCGCAAGGAGTGCCGTTTTTTGCAGAAGTACGGCTCGCCCAAGCACATTGCCGATACCTATGACCCCGCCTCTGCCCGGGATCAGCTGATGCCCTTTGAGTGCAGCCTCTGCCAGCTCTGTGCCGCGGTCTGCCCGGTCAAGATCAATCCCGCCGCCATGTTTCTGGAAATGCGCCGTGAAGCCGTAGACCGCGGGGTCCAGGATTTCGCCGAC
>JACQYM010000228.1 GCA_016208225.1 Deltaproteobacteria bacterium
AACCTGCTTGCGCTCAACAGCCCGGCAATATTAACCTTGTATGACAAGCGCGGTGCACGCTATTACGCAACCATTGTCTCTTTCGACGGTCAGTCCGTCGAGCTGGTCTTCGGCACTGAACACAAACGGGTCTCCATCGAAGATTTCAAAGCACGCTGGAATGGCGAATATAACCTGTTGTGGAAAAAGCCGGAAGGTTATGTCACGGCCATCACCCCGGAAAATCATGCCGCCAGGGTGGAGTGGCTGGATAAGAAACTTGCCCTTATCCAGAAACGGCCGGTCAGTGCCAAGAAACCTGTCCTCTATGATGACGTTCTGGTCAGTCAGGTAAAGCAGTTCCAGTTTGAAAGAAATCTTATCCCGGACGGTATCGTTGGCCCGTTGACAATCATTCATCTGGATTTGGCATGTGACAGCAAAGCGCCCAGACTGGTTGCCATGGGCAAGGAGAATTAACATGTCCTATATTCTCGACGCCCTTAAGAAGTCGGATAGGCAGCGGCAGCAGGAGCGCGTTCCTGACCTGAACACTGTCCAGCTCGATCCTGCCCCGCCAAAGAAGAAAAAAGTATCGTGGCTCTTCCCCCTGGCGGCGATTGTGCTTGCGAATGTGGTTTTCATCCTCGTTTTTGTTCTGCTCCAGAAGCAGCCGGCCACGGAAAAGCAGGCCATCGTCCCCAGCTCTGATCAGCCGCAACAGAAACCGGTTCAGGAGAGACGGCAGGCTATCGTTCCGCAAGCAACGCCGGAACCTGCGCCTGTAAGTCCCGCGCCCCTCAAGGCCGAACCTGCCGCCGTAGAGGATGAAAGCACCGCGGCAAATATGGCGGAAGATGATGCTGCCTCCCGCCAAGAATCTGCCGTGGCAATACCACCCATGACGCATGAAGAAAGAGTAGCAGACCCGCAACCGCAGGAAAATGCGCATGCAGGGGATGCCCAGAAGGGTGTGGCAGAAGGGGAGAACACTATCGCTCCGCAAGCAACGCCGGAAGCCTCGCCTGCCAGCCGCGAGCCCCTGCAATCCGAACCTGCCGTTGCAGAGGATGAAAGCAGCGAGGCTGCGGCAAATGTGGCGGAAGATGATGCGGCCGCCCGGCAAGAATCTGCCGCGGCACTACCTATGTCGCATGGAGAAATAGAAGAAGATGCGCAATTGCAGGAAGATGTGTATGTAGAGGATAGCCGGGAGACTGTAGCGGAGGAGACGGACACTATCGTTTCGCCGGAAGATGATGCCATTGACAGCCCGGTAACGGCCGCTCACCCTGAAGAATATAACGAAAAACCGGCGCAGGATCAACCGCAGCGCCCCAGGCCTGCCGAAACGACAGAGGCCATCCCTGTTGGGCCGGAAGCCGGTTTGACTAAAAAGGCCCTGCATATTGATCAGCTTCCCATGGCCGTGAGGCAGCAGCTGCCGGAGATTCACATCAGTGCGCACCTCTACTTCAGGGATAAACCGGCCTCGCGCTTTGCAAGCATCAACGGCAAGATGTTGCGGGAAGGGCAGATGCTTGCCCCGGATCTGAAAGTGGCCGAGATTTCCACTGATGGCGTTATTTTCAGGTACCAGGAATATCTCTTCTACGTGCCTGTATTTTATGGTGTCTCGAGGAAGTAGAATTTCCGGCCGAGACCAAGGAACAGTGGAAATGAAAAGCAAGCATTTTCCGGCCCTGGACGGAGCGACACCAGGTGATGTGGGCATTAAATTTCTGAAGGAGAAAAAATCAAATGAAAATTTCAGACTGGCTGGATGAGAAGCAAGCAGCGAACGTGGATGTGTCGCAAATCGAATTGCCTGTCAATATGTCTTATGATGAAGTTCCGGATGAAATTATTTTTTTCAAAGAGATTAATCCCTGCGGGTTTCTCTGTAACGAAAATCATCCCTTTTCCAAGGTCGAACGCTTTGGTCACTGGTATTACTGTAGAGGCCAGGACAAGAACGCAGGTATTCATTCATCAAAAATGAAGTGGAGGCTGTATACCAAGGATAAAGATTTTGCTCTCCAAACTGCTAAAGCACACATAGAATAAAAGAGTTGACGCATCGTCTATCGCCTGGAAAGCTTGAACAGCTTCCGCTGTTTCTTGCCGAGACGTATCGTGCTGCATCTCGCTTCAGGCTCCAGCTTTATTGCGGGGTGGAAAAACACCATAAAACAACTGAGAAGACGTAGGAGAATATTCTGCATTTTCGTCCATAATGTCATCCGGAATGCTTTTATCCAGTTTTTTGATTGGTAAAAATATTTTCCCGGAAGGAAAAAAGGAAACTGAAAATTGTCCATGACCATGATCAAAGTAATGAGCTTCAATATCCGCTACGGCCCGGCTCCGGACGGAGAAAATCATTGGGACAGGCGCAAATCTTTCGCCCTCGCCAGAATTCAGGACTTTGCCCCGCTCGGTCTCCAGGAATGCCGCGACGACGCCCAGGCCGACTACGTCAAGACACACCTGCCGGCCTACCACTTTTATGGCGTGCACCGCGAAGGTGAGGGCGGCACCGCGCTGGAGATGGCCCCGCTTTTCCTGCGGAAATCCGCCTTCCACATCGTCCGGCAAGGCGTCTTCTGGCTCAGCGACACCCCGCAGGTTCCCGGCAGCAGGAGCTGGGGCGGCATCTTTCCGCGCACAGTAACGTGGGCCAGGCTTCGCCATCAGCCGACAAGCCGGGTCCTCACCTTTGTCAACACCCATTTTGACTGTGAGCCAACCGCCATTGATGGGGCCGCCCTGTTTTTGCAGAAATGGCTTGGCCAGGTGCAAAAAGAAACCCCGGTCATCGTCACCGGCGACTTCAACGCGGATAAGGACTCAGCCGCCTACCGGCTCCTGACCGGCAATGGCATGCTGTCCGACGCGTATCGACAGGTGCATCCGGCGGGGGACAATGAGGCGACCTTTCACGGTTTCGGGAAGCCGGAAGAAATGGCGGCGCTTGACTGGATCCTGGTTTCCAATCACTTTCGCGTTACAGACGCCCAAATTGACCGATCCCGGGAGGGGAAGCTGTTCCCTTCGGACCATTATCCGGTGACGGCTGTGCTGGACTGGCAGGTTTGAATGGGGCGAATCATCCCATGCGAT
>JACQYM010000229.1 GCA_016208225.1 Deltaproteobacteria bacterium
GGCGACTGCCCATGCCGGACTATGGCCGTTGCAGGGCGACCGGCATGAAGCATCAGGGGAGGAGGATATCCGGGGCGCGGTCTTTACAAACGACGCGCCCAAGACCTTCTGGAAGTGGCATAAGGAGGGATTTTCCTACAGCAGACTGGAGGAGGGCCGGGTGATGTGCACTATCTGCCCCAACCGCTGCCTGCTGGCGCCGGGCGATCGCAGCATCTGCCGCTCCAAGGTGAATATGGACGGCACCCTCTACAGCCTGGCCTACGGCAATCCGGCCGCCGTCCATCATGATCCGGTGGAGAAAAAGCCGCTCTTTCATTTCAAGCCGCAGACCACCGCCTTCTCCATTGCCGCCACCGGGTGCAATTTCCGCTGCCTCAACTGCCAGAACTGGGAGATCTCCCAGGCCAAGCCCCATGAGGTCCGGCATTACGATCTGTTTCCCTCCGATGTCATAGAGCAGGCCCAAAAGGCCGGTGCCGCCTCCATCGCCTACACCTATTCCGAGGCGACCACCTATTTCGAATACATGATCGACACCGCCCGGCTGGCCCGGGAGGCCGGGCTGGCCAACCTGTGGATCTCCAACGGTTACATCAACAGGGAACCCCTGCTGGCATTATGCAAGGTCCTGGACGCCGCCAATATCAATCTCAAGTCATTCAGCGACGCCATTTACCGCAAACTGAACGGCGGCAGGCTGCAGCCCGTGCTCGACACCTTCATCACCCTGCACGAACAGGGGGTCCATTTTGAAATGACCACCCTGGTGGTGCCGGGCTATATCGATGATCCGGAGATGATCAAAAAGATGTGCGGCTGGATCGTGACCAACCTCGGGGCGGATCATCCCCTGCACTTCCTGCGCTTTTTCCCGCACTACCGGTTGACCCGTCTGCCGCCGACCCCGGTCTCCACCCTGGACAGCTTCAGAAAACTGGCCATGGCCGAAGGAATACGGTACGTCTATCTGGGAAATCTTCCGGACCATCCCGGCAGCCACACTTACTGCCACCAGTGCGGCCGGCTGCTCATCGAACGGCAGGGCTACCTGATGCCGGTCAACAACCTGCAGAGCGGCCGGTGCAGGTTCTGCGGGACAATTGTGCCGGGCGTCTGGCAGTAGCCGCGGGAGGATGCCGCCCATGTTCGCGCAACTGGCCGCCGATCTGCTGGTGATTCTGCACCTTCTGTTTATTCTCTTTGCCGTGTTCGGCGGCTGGCTTGCCGTGAAATGGCGGTGGGTTCTTTTTCTGCATCTTCCCGCCGCCGCCTGGGCGGCCCTGATCGAATTCCAGGGATGGATCTGCCCGCTGACCCCCCTGGAACAGCGATTCCGGCAGGCAGCCGGCCGGTCGTCATATCAGGGCGGATTCGTTGAGCATTATGTGGTGCCGATTATCTATCCCGAGGGATTGACCCGGGATATTCAGATTGTCCTCGGCGTGCTGGTCATCGCCGCAAATCTTGCCGCCTATGGCTTTGTGCTGGGGAGGCGCAAGCAGGGAAAGTAAGGGATATCCGGGGACCAGGGGTGCAGGTGCGGCGTCGCCTTCCTGACCGGCATTTGCATACGCTATGTTTGTCTCTTGACGCACCTGCCCTGTCCGGCATATGATAAAGGAGTGATATGCATCCATCTCCGATGTCGACTTTATTTGCGCGTGTGTCAATTCTGCGAAAAGAACATAAACTCCGCCTTTCTAAAGTCAGGCCCCGCACCATACAGACTTCCACCCATCGTCTGCAGGGAAGCCGCCTGTTCATAACAATACCTTTGAGGTGCTTACATGAATAGTGACGAACAGCGAAAACACCAACGGTTCATCCCTTCTGCAAAAACATTCGTCTATACAGCCGAAAGCTTCGGACGGATACTGGACATCAGCTCCGGAGGCTTTTCCCTCCAGTACATTGATGTGGAATCACCGATCAGGAAAAAAGAAACCGTCGATATCCTGCTGGGAGACTATTCCCTGTTAAAGGTGCCCGTAACGGTTGTCTGGGGCGGTAAACCTTCTGCAACAGCCGCGGCCAACAGGTCCATCATCATGAGCAGGGTTGGCGTCAAGTTCGGCACTCTGACCAGTCAACAGCGGGCCACCATTGATTTTTTCATTTCACTGCATGCCGAGGGAAATGCATAAACACCTGACCGGGCTGACATAACGGCAGACGGCGGCAATGCCGGCCAACACCCGTTCATTCAATGAGGAGCAGGTGCTGGCCGGCAACAACAACATCATTTTCCGCGACTAGAACCTCCCTGACCTTACCGGTGCCCTGTGATTTCAATTCATTTTCCATCTTCATGGCCTCCAGCACCACAAGGCCTTGGCCAGCCCGCACCGGATCGCCGGCCGCCACCTGCAGACGGACGATGCGCCCGGCCATGGGCGCCCGGATAATTTGCCGCGAAACAGGGGCCGAACGTCTGGGTTCATCCGCCGGCTGCCTGGCCCTGGGATCGGGAAACACGACCTCCATGGTTCTCCCGGCCAGCACCACGGATAGATGGTCTTTTTCCCGGCCGACAAAGGCGTTATGGGAACGGCCCTCGACCAGAAAGGAACAAAAGCCTCCGGCCACAGCCACGGCATCGACAAGATAACGCCGTCCGTCCACCGACAGACTGAGCCGGCCATCCCTTTTTTCGCAGTCCACCAGATACGTTGTGTTATCCACCCTGACCTGCCGCTTCATCTATCCATCCCCCTTCCCGTCAGAATCTTGTGGCCCAGAACTGGTATTTGCCGGCCATGCGCCAGAGACCGTTTTCTTCGTTGTCAGCGACATCCTCCGGCTCGGGGGCGGATGACGGTTCGCTGCAGAGAGCGGCGATAATCGCCAGATCATGCAGGTTATCGCCCCCGGCAGCCGGGGCAATATGGTGCTCAAGGAAATGGGTATCAATCTCGCCCCTGATAAAGCGTTCGTCCCGGACAATTTCCCTATGCAGGCCAAGATTTGTCTGCACGCCGAAAAAGAGGCACTCATCCAGGGCGCGCTGCATCCGGCGGCGCGCCTCCTCCCGGCTGCTGCCCCAGGTGGAGATCTTGGCCAACAGGGGGTCGTAATGCGGCGACACCTCCCATCCCTCATAAACACCGCTGTCAACCCGGACCCACGGGCCCTCAGGGAAAACAACCCTGCTGAGCAGCCCCGGCGCCGGCAGATACTGGTTGCCGGGATCTTCCGCATAAATACGGCATTCCATGGCACAACCGCGGCAGCTGACGTCAGACTGCGACACACTCAGCCGTTTCCCGGCCGCAACAAGCAGCTGCTCCCTGACCAGATCCACGCCGGACACCAGTTCGGTTACCGGGTGTTCCACCTGGATGCGCGGGTTCATCTCCAGAAAATAAATTTTTTTCGACTTATCCACCAGAAACTCAACCGTGCCGGCACCCGTGAAACCCACAGCCGCGGCAGCCTGCACCGCTGTCGAGGTAAGCCTGCGGCGCAGATCATCATCCACAAAAACAGAAGGGCATTCTTCGACCACCTTCTGGTGCCGCCGCTGAATAGAA
>JACQYM010000230.1 GCA_016208225.1 Deltaproteobacteria bacterium
GCATGGGGCATCTCCTCTATTTATTGCATATCTGTTTTTCGCGCATAAGCGGGACGGCTAAGGGAAAGGCGCATGCGCGGTTTCCCCTGGTCGCTCCGGTCATGGTACGGGATGATACATCGTGATAAGCAAATCATACACGAAGAAAAGCGGAAGGTAAAGCGAGTCAGGCTTTTCTTCCGCACCAGCCGCCGGAAAACATCATCGCCTTCAAACCCGGACCTGGCCGGTCTCACGGGTGGAGTAGCCGCCCATGGCCTCCGCCGCCTTTTTGAAATCGTCCCGGTTGATAATGTGCAGCAATTGGCGGATCATCGGCAGGTCCAGGAAGCGGCTGGGAATGACGAGATCATAGCGCTCTTCCGTCACCGGGACGAAGTCGAGTTTCAGCGCCCTGGCCGCGGCAAGAATGCCCAGGCCTGCGTCGGCCTTGCCGGACAGCACGCTGACCGCAACCGCCATATGGGTGTATTCCTCGTAATCGTAGCCGGCGATGGAGTCGGCGGCAAGCCCCGCTTTGGCCAGCTCGTAATCAAGCAGAACCCGGGTGCCGGAACCGGCCTGCCGGTTGATGAAGGTGACGTCCTTCCTGACCAGATCATGAACATCGAGGATTTTCTTCGGGTTTCCCGGCCGCACCATGAAGCCCTGCTGACGGTATACCAGGGTGATGAGGGTCACCTTCTGGTCCTTCAGGTAGCGCTTGAGATAGGAGGTGTTGTACTCGCCGCTTTCCGGATCGAGCAGATGGCTGCCGGCAATATGCGCCATGCCCTCCCGGATGGCCAGAATGCCGCCCAGGCTGCCCACATGGGTGGAGCAGAGGGGGAAGGAGGGGTTGCTTTTTTTGAGGAAGTCGTGCAGCAGTTCCAAAGTGAGATCATGACTGCCGATGCAGAGGATGGTCTTTTCTATCTGGCCCCGGGGGCGAAGCAGTTCCACCTGCACCTCGGTGTTTCTGGCAAGTCCTTCACTTCCTGCCGGGATCCGCAGGATGGAATTGGCGCGGGTCAGGGTGGTGATGGCGCCGGCCCCTTTTTTGAGCGGCACGGTGACGAAATGATCATCGATCCGGCCGGTAATCATGCGGCGGAACTCCTCCATACCGGCCCGGGAGGGGAGGTCTTTGGCCAGCTGGGCGGTGAGCTGCATCGGTTCCTCCGGTTCGGTGCCCTGCATGGCGGCAAGAAGGGGCAGAACGAACTGTTCAAAGGAGATGATGGCGGAAACCGGGTAGCCCGGATTGCCCACCACCGGCTTGCCTTTGATGGCCCCCAGGATGGTGGGCTTGCCCGGCATGATGGTGACGCCGTGCACCAGCACCTCGCCGAGTTCCTCGATGATCTGCACCGTGTAGTCGGCGCTGCCGGCCGATGAACCGGCGTTGATCACCACCAGGTCCGTCGGCGAATCCACGGCCTGGACAAGATATTTTTTGATGTTTTCGTAATCATCGGCCACCAGGGGAGAGACGGTGACCTCCGCGCCGGCCTGACGGCCCAGGGCGGCCAGCACCGCGCTGTTTGATTCCACCGTTTTCCCCGGCGGCACCTCCTGATCATCCCGCTCCAGATTGACCAGTTCGCTGCCGGTGGGGATGATGGTGAGGCGGGGGCGTTTGCGGACCCGCACCGTGGGACAACCGGCGGTGAGCAGGGCGCCGAGGTCGGCCGGGGCGATCCGGTGGTTGGTGGGGAAGAGCAGTTCGGTGGCGACAATGTCCTCACCCGCCTTGCGCACATGCTGCCAGGGATAGACCGGCGCCCGGATAACGCCCTGGCCCTGGTCGGCGCTCATGAGAACATTTTCGATCATGATGACCGCATCCTTGTCCCGCGGCAGGGGGTGGCCGGTATTGATCGGTACGGCCTGTCCCCCGGCAATATCCAGGGTGACCGGTGAATCGTCCGAGGCATGGAAGGTGTCCTGGGCATGCACCGCCAGACCGTCCATGGCGGCGCCGTGGAAGGAGGGCGAGGAAAAACGGGCCGACACCGGATGCGCGGTTATGCGGCCGGCCGCCTCCCGGCAGTCGATTTCTTCCTCACCGGTGCAGAGAGAGAAGAATTTCTGCAGGAAAAGTTCCCGGGCCTCTGCCAGGGTCTTCATTTTTAAATAGATTTTTCTTTTCATGGGAATAAGAGTACCTCCGCTTGTTCTCCTTGATCAAGGCCTTCGCAGTCACGGCCGATTTTCAGCAGTCCGTCCGAGGCCACCAGCGGTTTGAGCAGTCCTGATTTGCCATAGACCGGATGGGCAACCGGGGTGATGTTTCCCGGCAGATAGTGCAGCCGGACCCGCACATAATCCTCGCGGCCAATGGCGGACGGGATCTGTTCGCCGGTGGTGGCGGCAAGGCGCTGCAGGTCTGTTTTCAGGGCGCCGCACATGAAGTGCATCAAGGGCCGGACAAAAAGATAAAAGACCACCATGGCCGAGGCCGCATGTCCCGGCAGACCGAAAAGGGCGCAGTTATCATGCCGGGCAAGTATGGTCGGTTTGCCCGGCCGGATGGAGACGCCGTGGGCCAGCAACTCGGTCTGCTCCAGTTCCTCAAACACCGCCAGGGTGAAATCGCGTTTGCCCACCGAACTGCCGCCGGACAGGAGCAGCAGGTCGACCGGCCGGGCAAGGGCGGCCCGGCAGGCATGCAGCATCGCCGCATGATTGTCGCCGATGATGCCCAGCTGCAGGGGAATGCCGCCTGCCTCGAGGACCATGCCGGTCAGTGTCGTGGTATTGATGTCCCGTATCTGTCCGGGGGCGGGGGTCTGATGCGGCGGCACCAGCTCGTCGCACGTGCTGATGATGCCCACCAGCGGTTTTTTGAAA
>JACQYM010000231.1 GCA_016208225.1 Deltaproteobacteria bacterium
GACAACAACATCAGACTGCGCAGTATCGGGCGGCAGGAGAATCTGCCGCTGGAAATCAGGGAGACGCTCGACGCCTCCATGGCCAGGACCGCCGGCAACAGCGGACTGGTCCTGAACCTTGCCTTAAGTTACGGCAGCCGGGAGGAAATTGTCACGGCTGCCAGGGAAATTGCCCGGCTCTGCGTGGCGGGTGAATTACAGCCTGCCGATATTACGGAAGAAATTTTCGCAGACCATCTCTATTCCACGGGCCTTCCCGATCCTGACCTCGTCATTCGCACCGGCGGTGAATTCCGTTTGAGCAATTTTCTTCTCTGGCAGGCTTCCTATGCCGAAATTTTTATTACGGAAACACACTGGCCCGATTTTACCCGAGACGATTTTTTGTCTGCCCTGGCGGTCTTTCAGAAAAGGCAGCGACGATTCGGCAGAACAGGAGACCAGGTAAGCGAAAATAATTTCGCGTAAGAGACTGATTCCAAGCTGCACGCACTCCTCTATCTTTATGGCACGCGACATCAAAATAACATGAAACGAATCATCACAGGACTTGTCGCCGCTGCCGCCTGGCTGGCACTGCTCTATTCCCAATCCTTTTCTCTCTTCTGGCTGGTCATTGCCGGGCTCAGCCTTATTGCCGCCCATGAGTTCTTTACCATCTGCCTGCCGCATGAGGGGGACCATCTGCGGCCCCTGCTGGTGCCGGCCGCTGTCCTGCCGGTGCTGGCCGCCTGGCTGCAACGGCCTGACCTGGTGTACATTGCCTTCATTGCCGCAACGATTCTGCTTGCCATCCTGACGGTGGTCAGTGCCGCGCCGCTGAAAAATCCTTTCGATTTTCTGCTGAAGGCAAGTTTCGGCACCATGTATACCGGCCTGTTCACCGCCCACCTGGTTCTGCTCATGGCAGTCCCGGCCGGCGCCAAGTGGCTGTTATTTCTGACCACCATCACCGCCGCTTCGGACACCGGCGCCTATTTTACCGGCAAATCATTCGGCCGCCACAAACTCTGCCCCACCATCAGCCCGAAAAAAACCGTCGAAGGCTTTATCGGCGGCATGATCTGCGGCACAGCCGGCGCCGTGCTTGTCGGGGTATACCTGCTTGACAGCATCAATATTTACCTGTTTGCCGCGGCCGCCCTGTTTCTTGCCGCACTCGGCGTGGTCGGCGATCTCGTCGAGTCGCTGCTGAAGCGAAGCACGGGAGTAAAAGATTCAGGCCATATCCTGCCCGGCCACGGGGGAATCCTTGATCGTGTTGACTCCCTGCTGCTCACAGCCCCGGCTCTCTATTATCTGGTGTCATGTAATTTTCTCGGGTGACGGAGCATGCAGAAAAACATCTCACTTCTAGGCTCCACCGGTTCCATCGGCTGCAATGTGCTGAAGGTTGTCCGCCAGTATCCGGGACGTTTCCGCATCGTCGGCCTGGCCGCCGGCCGCAACATCTCCCTGCTGCGGGACCAGATCGAAGCCTTTAACCCGCTCTGTGTTTCCGTTGCCACGGAACAGCTGGCCCGGGAACTGGCCGCGACCCTGCCCGGGAACTGGGGCAATAAAATCTTCTTCGGCCGGGAAGGCAACGAACTGGTGGCCTCCCTTGCCCAGGCGGACACCGTGGTTTCCGCCATTGTCGGCGCCGCGGGCCTCATGCCCACCCTGGCCGCCATCAAGGCGGGCAAGAACATCGGTCTGGCCAACAAGGAGACCCTGGTCATGGCGGGCGATCTGGTCATGACCGAGGCGCGCCGCAACAACGTGACGCTGCTGCCCATCGACAGCGAGCACAACGCCATCTTCCAGGCCCTGGCCGCCGGCCGCCGGCAGGACGTGCACAAAATCATCCTCACCGCCTCGGGCGGGCCTTTCCGGGAGAAAAATAAACGGGAGCTGTGGGATGTGACCCCGGAAGAGGCGTTGCATCATCCCAACTGGGTCATGGGCAGCAAGATCTCCATCGACTCGGCTACCCTGATGAATAAAGGCCTGGAAGTCATCGAGGCCCGCTGGCTGTTCGACATTGACGTGGAGCATATCGAGGTGCTGGTCCATCCGCAGAGCATCGTCCACTCCCTGGTTGAGTATATTGACGGGTCCGTCATTGCCCAGATGGGCATCCCTGACATGCGCATCCCGATCACCTATGCCCTGTCCTGGCCGGAACGGCTGAAAACCGGGCTGGCGCGGCTCAATCTCTCCCGCTGCGCCGAGCTGAGTTTCCTGCCCCCGGATTTCAATAAATTTCCGGCCCTGAAGCTTGCCTATCATGCCTGCAAACAGGGCGGCACCATGCCGGCCGTGCTCAATGCCGCCAACGAAGTGGCGGTGGCCGCGTTTCTGGAGAAAAAAATCCGTTTCCCGGAAATTTCGCTGGTTGCCGCAGAAACATTGAACCGATTGACCCGGAAAGAGATCACAGACATTGAAACCGTCCTGGAAGCTGATCTTGCCGCCAGGATGCAGGCTGAGTCGATTGTTGAGGCGTTACGTATCAAATTTAAACAAAGGACTGGCCAGGAATACGATTCTCCGGACTTACCCCCTGGTCTGCATGTCAAATTATGAACTCCGTTCTTTCCTTTATCATTGTTCTCGGCCTTCTTATTTTTGTCCATGAGTTCGGCCATTTCCTGTTCGCCAAGCTCTTCGGGGTCAGGGTGCTGAAATTTTCCCTCGGCTTCGGCCCCAAGGTGTACGGCAGAAAATACGGCGATACCGAATATCTGCTCAGCGCCTTTCCCCTGGGCGGTTACGTGAAGATGACCGGCGAGAACAAGGAAGATGAAGTCTCTTTCACCGAGCAGCCCTATTCCTTTGCCCATAAACCGATCTGGAAACGTTTTCTCATTGTGCTGGCCGGGCCGGCCTTCAACCTCGTTTTCGCGGTTGTCGTCTTCTTTGCCATCTTTGCCATTGCCGGTCTGCCGGTGCCCAAGGCAGGCACCGAGATCGGCGCCATCACCCAGCACTCGCCGGCCGAGACGGCCGGGCTCAAGGCCGGCGACATCATTGTTTCCATTAATAGTGAGAAAACCGCGGACTGGAACGATGTTTCCCGACTCATTCGCGAATCGGAAGGCAAACCGGTCACAGTTGTCATCACGCGGGAAGGCAAGGAAATTGAAGTCGTCGGCCAGCCGGAAAGACAGGAGGTCAAAAACATCTTCGGCGAGGTGGTGGAGGAACGTTTCATGCTCGGCATCTCGCGCAGCAGCGAGGTGACCTATGAAAAGGCATCCATCCC
>JACQYM010000232.1 GCA_016208225.1 Deltaproteobacteria bacterium
AATCAGCTGCTGCTCACCGCTTTTTTCAAGATTGCCGGACTCTATGACCGCGGGGTGCGCAATGCCCTGGCCGTTGAGCTGGAAGAGAAAACATTCCGGTTTGCCTCCCTGCCGCCGCGTTTTGACGGGTTTCGCATCCTGCTGCTCACCGATCTGCATCTGGACGGGGTGCCCGGCCTGGCGGCGGAGCTGATCGGGCGGTGCAAAGACATGGACGTTGACCTCTGTCTGGTGGCCGGCGATATGCGCATGCGAACCTATGGCCCGATTGCGCCGTGCCTGCGGGAGCTGCGCCGTTTTCTGCCCCATATCCGGGCCCGCCACGGGTTGCTGGCGGTGCTGGGCAACCACGACTGCATTGAAATGACCCCTGATTTCGAGGAGGCGGGGCTCACCATGCTCATTAACGATGCCTGGGCCATCAGCCGGGGGAAAGAGCGGCTCTGGGTGGTGGGGGTGGATGATCCGCACTATTACCGGACCCACAACCTGGCGCAGGCCTTCCGGGATGTGCCGGAGCGGGCCTTCACCATCTTTCTCGCCCATTCCCCCGAGGTCTACGAGGCAGCGGCGGCCTACCGGGCCGATCTCTATCTGTGCGGCCATACCCATGGCGGCCAGATCTGTCTGCCCGGCAGAAAGCCCCTGTTCACCAACAGCAGGGCGCCGCGCTTCACCGCCACCGGCAGCTGGCAATACAGGGCCATGCAGGGGTACACGAGCCGCGGCACCGGGGCCTCGAGCGTGCCGCTGCGCTTTAACTGTCCGGGCGAAATCACCCTCATCACCCTGCACCGCGGTAATGGGTTGGGATTGGGTCCGGTTGATGATCGTTGAGGGCAGGACGCAGGGGGCAGGGAGGGCAGGCGGTCTGGAGTCAGGGAAGGGGCCGGGTGCGCCGGAGGTCAACGCACCGCAGCCCCTGAGTTCCCGGCTGATGCCGCGCTGGTCAGCGCAGGCCGGGGATCTGATAGGTATGAATGTAGGCGATGACGCGCAGGTCGTCATCCCCCATGATGGTGAAACCCTTCACGTTGGCGCCTGAAAATTCTTCACCCGCCGGGGCATGGGATGTGCCGAAAACATTGCGGTTGATCGATACTTCCGTTTCCTCCCACACGCCCGAGCCGGCCGATGTTTCCACCAGGACCCTGACCTGTCCGTCATAGGTGGCGGGATGACCGCCGCCGGCCGGGGTCACGGCCTGGCCGCGATTGCGGAAGGTTTCCAGCCGGTGGTAAGTATTCATGTGCTGGCCGTAATCAAAATAAACGGGGTTCCTGCTGTAATCAATCGCATCGGGCAGCAGGTTGCCGTCCGCGTCGTAGGCGCTGTAGCCCACCACCTGGTTGATGCCGAGGATGGAGTTCATATAGACGATCTTGTCGGTGGTGATGGTGCCGGTCTTGTCCGCCGCGGAGGCGAAGAAGGTGGCGGCAAAGACAAAGTCCTCATCCGCGCAGAAATCCGCGTCGGAACGGGTGGTGATGCCGGTCCATTCTTCGCAGCCCGTGCACGGCTCGGCAGAAACCACCAGATTGCCCTGGGCGTCCGTGCTGGTGTAATAGGTTTGAATATTGGCGGCGTCCACCAGGTAGCCGAGGCCGAAACTGCGCATATGCTCGATGTCGATGGTGGGCCGCAGGACCTTGGAGGGGCCGTCTTCCAGCTCGGCCTTTTTCCAGTCCGGAATGCCGCCATTGATGGAATGCTCAACCGGCAGCCGGTCATCGGCCGGGGTGATCAGGTGGCCGTCCTTCATCAGTTTCAGGTAGAGGGCGAGATTTTCTTTCGGAGAATCGATCGCCTTTTCCACTGTTTCCAGGAGCAGCGGGTCGCCGTTCTCGTCGGCGAGAAACTCATCGTAGATATCGGTGGTCAGCACCAGGCGGCCCGAGGCATCGATTTTGATGTCCCTGGCCTTGTTGATCGACCGGATGGCCTCGTCAAAGGAGTCATCCAGCACGGCATCCGGCGCCCGGCCCAGATTGAGACGGCCGAATTCCACTTCCTGGATCAGATCATCATAGTAGACAGTGACGGCATAGGTGTTGCCGTTCCAGGTTTCACCGGCGGCAATGAAGATTTCGTGGGGCACCTCGCATTCGGTGCGCTCCCAGGTGGCGTCATAGGTCATCAGCAGGGGCAGACGGTTATTGTCGAGCCCGGTTTTTGCGGAGATGTCCCCCCAGCGCCCGTAATCGGCCACCGGCTGCAGGCATTGGCTCGGGTAGGGGGCGGCGTAGTAAATGTCGCCGGTCAGCGGATTGATGACATAATCGCCGGTCTCCTCATCGGTGACGGTGTAAGTGGCGAAGGCCTCGGTCAGCACCGGTTCGCCGCCCACCGCGGTCGCCGTTGTCCATACCTGGCGCAGCACCTGGTACGGCACGCCGTTTTCATCCAGCACCGGATTGCCGTCGGCATCGAGCCAGACCGTTTCGGCCAGAATGGGTTCGCCATCCCCGTCCACCGCCGGCACGTTTTTGGTCTCCCCGCCCTGGTAGCGGTAGAGAACATACAGATCGCCGAACAGATCGCCGGCATCGGACATTTTGTCCTTCAGCGGTCCTTCAATGTCACTTGGCATGCCGCCTGAAGCGGAGCCGCTCTCCGCAGCGGCGGCGCCGGTCGTGGTGGATGGCGCTGCCGTGGTTGCAGCTGCCGTTGGGCTGGCAGTGGATGCCGTAGCCGCGGTTGTTGCCGGAGTCGTGGTGGCGGTCGATGCCGTGCCGCCAGCTCCCCCCGCAGGGCCCTTTGCCGCAGCCGGGCCGGGCGCGGCAATGGCCAGCAGGGAAAGGGCGGCAATGGAACAGGTCATCTGGTGCAGAATTCTCTTTCTGGTTTTCATACGTTTCCTCCACTCTGGTCATTTTTTGGTCAATGGACTTGGTCATTTTGCTCAACAGCAGATTTTTGAAAAAATAGAGACAACTTTTGTTTCATCATTTGTGCCGGCTCCGACATCCGACGGCGAAGTTAATTATTTCATGAATGCTTACACAATAGGCTGGGGATTTGCCAGCGGGAAAAAGGGGAATACCGGAAAAACAGGAGAGAAGCGGGAAGAGGAGATCGCGGGACGCCGGCATCCCGTTTGGCGGGGAATGTGACTGCGCAGCCCCTTGCCCTGACTGCGGCACGGATTTTTCACCCCATCCCGTGAAAAATCCGTACCAGCCATGCACCCCGCTGCGCAGTCCGTTTCCATTCATTCCCTCAGTTCTCCTCCATTTTCCACCTTCCCCGTCGGGAAAGGACACGCTGACGGCCTGTCATGCACCAGGACCATCACGAGAGTCAATTTTTCAATTTTGCAATAATATTGCCAGTCAGGCACAGGTGAGGAGCTCTCAGGGTATTTTTGCCTGGCAATCCTTGCCGCGCCATTAATTGCAGCCGCTGCGGGCTGTGCGGCAAGTTGTCGCGGCCTTTTTTCGACGGAAGATCAGGCATTTTCAGGGCAGGTGTTTTCCGGAATGCTGGAATAAACAGGGTATTCTGGCGGAATTATTTCCGTTTTTTTGAATTAATTCGGCGGTTGCGTGCCGGCAGCCGGTGAGGCGGCGATCCGCCTGATCAAAGGGAAATCTGATATTGACAGCAAATAAGGCGCGGGGTAAGCACGAAATAATTCTTCGGCATCGATCGATAAAATGCCGAACAAGCGTGGCGGGCGGACGCCGCGCAGGGAGTGCCCTGGCATTTTACAGCGGCGTACCTGTTTTCCAACTCTGGGCGGATGAAAAAAATGAAAATAGAATACCGAGATCAAGCGCTGAAGGTTCTCCCATGGGTCTGCGCCAAATGCGGTCGCGAGTTTTCAGGCAAAAAGCTGCGGGAGCTGACGGTCCATCATAAAGACCATAATTACAAGAACAATCCCCCCGATGGCAGCAACTGGGAACTGTTGTGCGTCTATTGCCACGACAACGAGCATTCCCGTTCCCTGGAGGCCGAATGGCAGAATGCTTCCCATGCGGACACAGGAAAGAAACCGGTGGCGACCCACAACCCCTTTGCCGGCCTCAAGAAACTGTTGAGTGTACCTGATGAGAAAGGGAAGGACGAAGCAGAATGAGTGATTCCGGCGATAAAAGAGACCGCGTCATCGCAGCGCAACGCATGCCGGCATTGCCCGAGAGGTTTACGCCGCTGCCCAGGCGACGGGAGGGATTCTGTTTCGGCTGCGGGCCGGACAACAAGGCCGGACTCGGCATGCAGTTCTTCGCCGACGACAATTCCGTGGTTTCCCGGGTGGCGGTGCCGGATCATCTCTGCGGCTGGGGCCGGGTCGTGCACGGCGGCATCATCACCACCATGCTGGATGAAGTCATGGGCTGGACCGCCATTCATCTGCTCCGGCATCTGGTGCTGACCAAATCCCTGCAGGTGCAGTTCGAGAAACCGCTTTTTGCCGGGCAGATGCTCTGGCTGGCGGGCCGGGTTGTGGAAAAAACCAGTGAGCGCGAGGCATTGGTAAGCGCCGAGCTTTTTAATCCGGCCGGAGAGCGCTGCGCCACCTCGCAAGGGGTTTTTGCGCTCTTCACCGGTGATGCGGCAAAAAAACTCGGTTTTCTTGATCCGGATCTGGTGGATGAGATCAGCGCCCTTTTCCCGAGGTGAGGCTGGCGCATTGCTGAACGAATTCTCTGTGGGCTTTGTGGACTTTTTGAAAAATAGCGCAATGATGAATTGCGAAGAGAAATTTGTCCGCCTGAATAACCAGCGGATTTACGTCCGCGAATATCCGGGCACGGAGCCGGCGATTGTCCTCATGCACGGCTTTCCCGATAATCTGCACCTCTATGACCGGCTGGTGCCCCACCTCACCCCGGCGCGGCGGGTCGTCACCTTTGATTTTCTCGGCTGGGGCGGTTCCGACAAGCCGGCAGGATACCCGTACACAGCCGTGAGCCAGGGGCTG
>JACQYM010000110.1 GCA_016208225.1 Deltaproteobacteria bacterium
CCCCGGGTGGCTCATGGCTCATGGCTCATGGCTCCCAAATCCGCAATCCGCAATCCGCAATCCGCAATCCGCAATCCGCAATATACAACAGCTTGCCTTGTCCCGGTCCCCCTTGTCAATCCGGAAATATGATCAGCTCTCTCTACATGCCAGACACGACAACCGGATGGCCCCGTTCCCAGTACCTTCTTGAATTTTTTCGTAAATTCAAAAAAAACATGTGATAACAGGTGTAAATACGGGTATAAAAGGGACGCGCAAAAAAATCGCAGCCGAACAGGCCATCTGCCCATGGAAAACAACAAGATAGACACCAATGCCCCCCATTCCCGCCAGACATCGCCGCAGCTGATGCAGCGGCTGGCCTTTATCGTCCAGCACAGCCCCAACACCATTATTATCACCGACACCGACGGCATCATCGAGTATGTCAACACGGTTTTCACCTCCCTGACCGGCCACCGTTTTGCAGAGGTTGTCAACCATCACCTTGACGACCTGCATTTGCACGAGAAAACAACCATGCCGGGCTTTTCCCTGACCGCAATCAGCCGGGGCGATGTCTGGCAGGGCGAAGTGACCAGCTATAAAAAAAGCGGCGAACCCTTCTTTGAGCAGGTACTGGCACTGGGGGTTGCCGATGAAAACCAGCTGATCCGCTGGGTGGCATTTATCAAACAGAATATCAGCGCCCGGAAAAGGGTTGAACATGAGTTGCGCACCCTGACCGAAAACCTGGAAAACCGGATCAAAGAGCAGCGGTCCACGGAAATCGAACTGGCGATGCTGAACCGGCAGCACGAACTGATTCTCAATTCCGCGGCTGAAGGCATCTTCGGCGTTGATGTTGAGGGCAGCATCACCTTTGTCAATGCCACCGCGGAAAAATTGACCGGGTACCGCAGCGCCGATGTTTTCGGCATCCCCTACCCTCTTTTCTTCCGGCCGACCAGGGAGGACGGCGCCCGGTTCGACCCGGCGCAATGCCCGATCTACGCCTCCTTCAAGGACGGGAAGTACCATAAAAGCCGACACGAAATTTTCGTGCGGGAGGACGGCACAAGTTTTCCCGTGCATCTGGCCAGCGCACCGATCATTGAAGACGATACGGTGATCGGTGCGGTTGTGCTGTTCAAGAATATCAGCGAAGAACTGCGCAGCCAGCAGGAAAGGAAAAAGGCGGAGCAGCAGCTGCGCGTCCTGACCGCCACCCTGGATGAACGGGTGAAAAAACGCACGGCCCAGCTCAATGCCGCCAATACCGATCTGTTGAACACCCTGGACCAACTGCAGAAGACCCAGACCCAGCTGGTCGAATCGGAGAAGATGGCATCCCTGGGGGGACTGGTGGCCGGCGTGGCCCATGAGATCAATACGCCGGTCGGCATCGCCTATACCGCGGCCACCCATCTGGACAAGGAAGCCGGGCTGCTGCTCGACCTTTACCGGAGCGGCAGAATGAAGCGGAGTGATTTCGAGGAATTCCTGACTACCTGCCGGGAATCGACCACCCTGCTGCAGTCCAACCTGAACCGGGCCGGGGAACTGATCCGCAGTTTCAAACAGGTGGCCATCGATCAGTCCGCGGAGGCGAAACGCACCTTTCACCTGCGGCGTTACACCAATGAAGTCCTGCTCAGTCTCAGGCCCCTGCTGAAAAAGACCAGGCATGAGGTCAGGGTCACCTGCGACGAACAGTTGCAGCTGAACAGCTACCCCGGCGCCTTTTCCCAGATACTGACCAATCTCATCACCAACTCCATAGCCCATGCCTTTAGCGACGGCGAGGAAGGCACGATCTGCCTCGATTTTTCACGGGACGGCGACATGCTTTCTTTTCAGTACAGTGATGACGGCAGGGGAATTGCCGAAAGCGATCTGGCCCACATTTTCGAGCCGTTTTTCACCACCAGCAGAAACAGGGGCGGCAGCGGGCTCGGCCTGCACATCATTTATAATATCATTACCTTGAAGCTGCACGGCACCATCACCTGCTGGAGCGAAAAGGGCAAGGGAACCGCTTTTTTTCTCCGCATCCCGCTGACATGAATAAACAATGGGGAATTCGTAAAAAAACTATTTTCACCACGGAGCACACAGAGATCACAGAGAAAACATTCTTAATTACAATTAGTTATCTCTGTGGGCTCTGTGCTCTCTGTGGTTAATTATCAGTTTTTACGACGCCATCAACAATGGGGAATTCCATGAGCGACGACAAAGATGATCTGATTTTTTTCAATGACCGGGAGGAAAGCAGAGAGGCAATGGAGAGCACCCCGGCGGATGCGCCACTCCCCCCGGACAGATCCTGGAAGGTCCTGATTGTCGATGATGACCTGGAGGTGCACAGCATCACCACCCTGGTGCTGAAAAATTTCAGGTATGACGGGAAAAAGCTGCATTTTCTCCATGCTTACAGCGCCGGGGAGGCAAGATCTCTGATCATGCTGCATCCGGACACGGCGGTCATCCTGCTGGATGTGGTCATGGAAAGCAATGATGCCGGACTGGCCTTTGTCGAATTCGTCCGCAAGGTGCAGCGCAATTCCTTCGTCCGCATCATCCTCCGGACCGGCCAGCCCGGCCAGGCCCCGGAAGAGAAGATCATTGTCGAATATGACATCAATGACTACAAGGAAAAGACGGAACTCTCCTCGCAGAAACTCTTTACCGTCATGGTCTCCTCGTTGCGGACCTACCGGGACACCCTGATCATCGAGGCAAACCGCCTGGGCCTGCGCCGGATCATCGATGCCTCGGCCAACCTTTTTGAACTGCGCTCCCTCAAGCAGCTTGCCTCCGGTGTGCTGACCCAGCTCGTCTCCATCCTCCACATGGACCCCAACGCCATCGTCTTTGAGACATCCGGATTCGCCGCCACCAGATCGGCCCGGCAGTATGAAATTCTTGCCGCCACCGGCAAATTCGAGGGGCTGACCGAGATAACGGACGGCGATCAATTGCCGGCAGGCGTGTTCCACGACCTGCAGGAGGACATCAGCCGAAAAAAAAGCCTCTACTATGCCGACCGCTACATCGGCTATTTCAAAAGCGAATTCGGCTCGGAAACCGTTATTTACTGCGAGGGCTGGAATGAGTTGAGCGAACTGAACAGGTCGCTGATCGAAATTTTCTGCACCAACGTCCATATCGCCTTTGACAACACCCACCTCAACCTGGAGATTGAGGATACCCAGAAGGAGATCATCTATACCCTGGGCGAGATTGCCGAGGCCCGGTCCCAGGAAACCGGCTTCCACGTCAAGCGGGTATCGGAATTCAGCCGGCTGCTTGGCGTCAAATGCGGTCTGTCCCCCGTCCAGGTGGAAATCCTGCGCCTCGCCGCCCCCATGCATGATGTGGGCAAGGTCGCCATTCCCGACAAAATATTGAACAATCCCGGACCATTGTCGGAAAACGAATTTTCAACCATGAAAAATCATGCTGCCATCGGCCACGACATGCTGATCTCTTCGAGCCGGGAAATCATGAAGGCAGCGGCGATCATCGCCGTCGAACACCATGAAAAATATGACGGCACCGGGTATCCGGCAGGGCTGCGGGGCGAGGATATCCACATTTTCGCCCGCATCACCGCCATTGCCGACGTGTTTGACGCCCTGTGCAATGACCGGGTCTATCGCAAGGCCTATGACATGTCTGAAATCCTTGCTTATTTCTCCCTGCAGCGCGGCAAACATTTCGATCCCGCCCTGGTGGACATCTTCCTGGCCAATATCGACGACTTTATCAGAATCAAGCAGGAATTGAGCAGAAACCTGCCGCCGTCTCCCGCTCCCGGCCGCGGTTGACCCCATTGCGACCCGCCATCATTGCCGCAGGCCGAACATTATCGCGCTTCACGCCCCCTCCGGCCCGGTCACGGGCCAGCCGGGATGAAAGAAGTATGACCCACCGAAAAGGTATGCTGTGAATAATTTCTCCGTACCTTCAAGGAAATAAATGCATGCCGCCATCTCTGCGGGCAAAGAGACATTCGCATCTACTGCTGCGAATGTTCCAGGTGCGACAATTTACCACACTACACATTTGCGGCTAAGTAGTTATACTAGCGGCTACGGAAAATTCGTCATTCATAATATTACAGATTTTTCCGGTTGGAAATGAATCCGTACTGCGGACCAATTTTTCAAAATTAATAAAAATTGCGGTTAATTAGTGCCTTAAATTTTATGCATCAGGCGTTAATTACTGCTTTCATTTTTATGCAGTTTATGTAATAAGGAGAGAGAAAATCTCCACAATAGTGCATGGGGATTCTCTCGATCTTTTTTATGTAACTTTTTTTTGCAGGACGAAAAGACAAGAGAACAATGACGTTCTCAACAACAGACACCGCATTGGATATGTAGTGATGGTGAATGACATCAGCGCCTCTTAGCAGCTGCGTTGATCCTGGAATTCACTATTTTTATGTTTTAATGCGCTGTTCACCCACACTGAACCGGAAGATGGGGGAGGGATAATGAAAAATCATTTAAGCAGATGTGTCTGCCTCTTTCTAATGATTTGGATGGTTTCGATACTGAATGCTCCATCCTTCGTTTACGCGGCGGATGAAGAGGCCTGCCTGGTATGTCACAAATACCCGGGCCTCGCCAGAATCGATACCCAGACAGGCGGGCTCCGTTTGTTTTATGTGAGCGAAGGGCTGTACAGCAATTCCGTGCACGGAAAAATCCTGTGCCGGAACTGCCATCTGAACCTGGATGTGATTCCGCATACGGATGCGAAAAAGGTGGACTGCGCCACCAAATGCCACATCAAGGAACCCTCCACGGACAAGGAATTCTCCCATGGCAACATCTATGCGGAATTCAACACCAGCATCCACGGCCTCTATACGCCGGAGATGACCAAGAAATGCACGGAGGACCTGCCACGCTGCACCGACTGCCATGTAAATACGGTATATCAGCCGGTTACCAATATCATCACCCAGGAGGCCGGTATTTCGGCCGATGCCCTGCGGCGCTGTCTGGGATGCCATGAAAACAAGGAATGGTCCAACCGCTTCTACCAGCATTTCAGCCACCGGATGCACCGGTCAAAGACCGCGGTTGAATCCGTCAAGCTGTGCCTTGCCTGCCACAAGGACGAAAAGAAGATGGCCCGCCACGGCCTGAAACCCACGTCCAACTATAAGGATACCTTCCACTGGAAGGGCGTACTGTACGGCGACCCGAACATGCCCGACTGCCTCAGTTGCCATGCGCCGGTAGGCTATACGGTTCACTCGATGAAAACCATGACCGATCCCGGCTCGGCGGTGCATAAAAACAATCTGCAGCAGACCTGCGCCAACCTGAGCGGCACCCAGAAATGCCATCCCAATGCCACCGTGGCCTTTGCCACCGGCAAAATTCATCCGGAAGGCACCGGGTTTGAAAAACATGCGGCGGAATTGGCCGA
>JACQYM010000163.1 GCA_016208225.1 Deltaproteobacteria bacterium
AATCCGGACATGCTCCATCTCTCCATGCTGGCCTATCACGGCGGCTGGGGACCGTTCTGGGCAAATCTCACCCATGTGGTCATCGATGAGGTTCATACTTACCGCGGCGTGTTCGGCAGCCACATGGCCTGGGTGCTGAGCAGGCTGCAGCGCATCTGCCGGCTGCACGGCGCTGATCCGCAGTTTCTGCTTTTTTCGGCCACCGTGGGCAATCCGGGGCAGCTGGCCGGGGACCTGCTGGGCCGCGAGGTGGAACTGGTGACCGAAACCGGGGCCCCGCGCGGGGACCGTCATTTCATCTTTATCAATCCCTGGGACGGGGCGGCCCATACGGCAAGTCTCATGCTGGAGGCGGGCCTGAAGCGCGGGCTGCGGACCATCGTCTATACCCAGTCCCGCAAGATGACCGAGCTGGTCGCCACCTGGACCCAGTCCCGGCTGGGCGAGCTGCACCACAAGCTGACCGCCTACCGGGCCGGTTTTCTGCCCGAGGACCGCCGGGAGATCGAGGCGAAACTGGCCTCCGGCGAGCTGCTCGGCGTCGTCTCCACCAGCGCCCTCGAACTGGGCATCGATATCGGCAATCTCGACATCTGCATCCTGGTCGGCTATCCGGGCTCCATCATGTCCACCTGGCAGCGCGGCGGCCGGGTGGGGCGCCGGCAGCGCGATTCCCTGGTGCTGCTGGTGGCCCAGGAGGATGCCCTAGATCAGTATTTCATGCAGCATCCGCGGGATTTTTTCACCCGGCCGGTGGAGGATGCGGTCCTGAACCCGTACAATCAGGTCATCATGCGCCGCCATCTGGTCTGTGCCGCGGCCGAGGCCCCCCTGACGGCGGAGGAACCGCTGCTCGCCGATGCCGCCTGCCGGCGCGAGGTGGATGATCTCACCGGCTCGGCAGACCTGCTGCTCAATGCCGGGGGCGACACCTGGTTTGCCGCCCGCAAGTATCCGCAGCGGGAGGTTGATCTGCGCGGCACCGGCAGGAGTTATGCCATCAGAAAGCTCGGAAATTTCGAACTGCTGGGCGAGATTGACGAGCACCGCTGTTTCAAGGAATGCCATCCGGGGGCCGTTTACCTGCACATGGGCCGCACCTGGCTGGTGCATGAGCTGGATCCGGAGGGGCGGCTGGTCAGGGTCGCGCCGGCGCAGGTCAACTATTTCACCCGGGCCATGTCGAGCAAGGAAACCGAGATCATCGATGTCTATGAGACGGTGCAGCTCGGCAATATCCGGGCCTCGCTCGGCTTTCTGCGGGTGACGGATCAGGTCACCGGCTTTCAGCGCAAGCGCATCCGGGGGCAGCAGACCATCAGCACCGACTACCTGGACCTGCCGGCCCAGGTCTTTACCACCGAAGGGCTCTGGTTTGAGGTGCCGGCCTGGCTGCAGGCGCGCCTGGAGCAGCAGCAGATGCACTTCATGGGCGGCATTCACGCGGTGGAGCATGCGGCCATCGGCATTTTCCCGCTGCTCGTGCTCTGCGACCGCAACGATGTGGGCGGCATCTCCTACCCCCTGCATCCGCAGCTGAAGAAATCGGCGATTTTTATTTATGACGGCCATGCCGGCGGCGTGGGGCTGTGCCGGCAGGTTTTCAGCCGCATGCGGGAGCTGCTCGCGGTGAGCCTGCAGACCATTGCCCGCTGCCCCTGCAGTACGGGATGCCCGAGCTGTGTCCATTCGCCGAAATGCGGCTCCGGCAACCGGCCGATTGACAAGGCGGCGGCCGCGGCCGTGCTGCGGGGGCTGCTGGCTGAGCCGGCGGCCGGGTGGGAAAAGGGAGAGGAACGGCAAAGGCAAGGCGCGTCGGCTGCCCCGTTTCTCCCCGCGGCAGCGGGGCAGGGGGCCAAACTGCCTGAACGGTTCGGGGTGTTCGATGTGGAGACCCGGCTTTCAGCCGAGGAGGTTGGCGGCTGGCACAAGGCGGAGCGCATGGGGGTCAGCGTGGCGGTGCTCTATGACGGCGCGGCCGATTCTTTTTCCGTCTACCGGGAAGATGACATTGCCGGGCTGATCAACCATCTGCAGCAGCTTGACCTGGTGGTCGGCTTCAACAACAAGCGTTTTGATAACCGCGTACTTTCCGCCTATACCGATGTGGACCTGTCCCGGCTGCCCACCCTCGACATCCTGGAAGAGGTGCATAACCGGCTGGGCTACCGGCTGAGCCTGGAGCGGCTGGCCGAGAAGACCCTGGGCATCAGGAAAAGCGGCAGCGGGCTGCTGGCCCCTTGGTGCCGTCCGCATGGGTGATCTGAACCCAGTCGCCTTCCGTCTTGCCCGCCGTGAAGACCACACCGTACAGGGCCGAGGCGGATATTTCAAAGTTTTCCCCTGGGCCTACCCGGATATTCGCCTTCTTCGCCTTGATGATGACGGTCTTTTTGTCGCTCAGCAGCTGGCCGAAGATCCAGCCGGTGTCGCCCTCGAAATCCTCGATCTGCGCCCACTGCCCTTTCCGCTGCAGAATCTTGAGCCGAAAGTCCTTGAATACCTCCCAGTTTACTTCCGCCTTGTCATCCGGGGCCGACCGGATATTGACCCCGTCCTTGGTGGCGCTGCCGTATTCCGCCGCGGCGGCCTGGGCTGCAAAGCAAAAGGCGAGTAAGGATATCCCAAGGCCTGCCCATAACCTTTTTTGCGATGTTTGCTGTTTTTTCATCATTACGTTCAATCTCCAAAGCAAAGTAGTTTCCCGGTACTCTATTTTTATAGCGTTATTTTTGCAGAAAGTTCTGCACACCACAGCGGCAAGAGAGGATTGATACCCATGCGGGTGACAGAGAAAAATAAAATCTCCTGGTGCTCCGTGGTAAAGGCTTTCATGAGCTCCTGTTTCCGCCTGGCGGGGACGAATCGCCCCGCCCGGCGCTGAAAAATATCAGGAAAATGATGGGAATTAAGGTAGCATTTTAAGCCGGGTAAGTCAAATCGAAAGCCGTGTTATTCCCCGGAAAGGAGGATGAGAAATTCCCTGTTGCCCTTGGGTCCCAGGATGGGCGACTCGGTAATGCCCCGGCCCTGCAGGTGCAAACCCGCGGCAAAAGCGCTGATGTCGGCAATCACCGCCTCATGGAGCAGCTCGTCCCGCACCACCCCGCCCTTGCCCACTTTGCCTTTGCCCACCTCGAATTGCGGCTTGATCAAGGCCAGAATGAGAGGTTTGTTCCGGAAAAAAGCAAGCAGGGGCGGCAGCAGCAGGCGCAGGGAGATGAAGCTGGCATCGATGACCGCCAGATCCAGGGGTTCGGCAATGTCGCCCGGTTGCAGATGTCTGGCGTTGGTCCGCTCCATGACCACCACCCGGGGGTCCTGGCGCAGCTTCCAGTCGAGCTGGCCGTAACCCACATCAATGGCATAAACCTTGGCTGCGCCGTGCTGCAGGAGGCAGTCGGTGAAACCGCCGGTGGAGGCGCCCACATCGGCGCAGATGAACCCGGCTGGATCAAGATGAAAAAAATCGAGCCCCCCGGCAAGCTTGAGTCCGCCTCGGCTGACATAGGGGCAGCGTTCCTTGATTTCGATCAGGGCTTCTTCACTGATCTGTGCCCCTGCTTTATCGACGACCTGGCCGTTCACCAGCACCTGGCCGGCGCCGATGAGGGCCTGGGCCTGCTGTCTGCTGGCCGTCAGGTTGCGGGCCAGGAGCAATTTGTCGAGGCGGTGTTTCATGTTGGTCTTGTTGGTCTTGTTGGTCTAACTGGTCTTGTTGGTCTGACTGGTCTCGTTGGTCTGGTGGGTCACACTGGGCCTGCTTGTCTGATTTAATTGCTTTCAAATGGGAATGAAAGGCTCCTCTTTAGCGTATGAATGAAGAGGGCGGAGATGTTCATGGGTTGCATGCGTTACCCTGATGAAGACCGTCTACCCTTTGTCTCCCTCCCCTGGAAGCATGATCAACCCCATCCCCACCCTGGCCCTCCCCTTGAAGGGGAGGGGAAACAGCCCCATAGGAATCCTTGTCGTAGGGATCTTTGTTGTATGAATGGAGGAGCGGAGATGTTCATGGGTTGCATGCGTTACCCTGATGGTGACCGGCTACCCTTTGTCTCCCTCCCCTGGAAGCATGATCAACCCCATCCCCACCCTG
>JACQYM010000164.1 GCA_016208225.1 Deltaproteobacteria bacterium
ACCATGGAGCGCACAGAGCACACAGAGATAATTACGTGTAATTAAAAATATTTTCTTTGTGCTCGCCGTGTGCTCGGTGGTGAAAAAAGGACGTTCACCGAAGCTGGCCCGTCACCGCGGCCATGGTCACCGGCGTCTTGTCAGCCTTGTCATAATAGCGGACAAACCGGCCAACCAGTGGCAGCGCGGCGTCGTTGTCCAGATCCTGCATAAAGGAATAGGAAATTGTGGCATAGAGAAGTTCCGCCGTTATGGTGAAGGGGCCGGTATGGCCGCCGATGGGTATCTGATAGGTCACCAGGTCGGAACCGCCGATGAAATTGCCGTCAGCCGCGGCCTCGCCCCGGACCAAGATGTCGGGCGCCGCCGTCTTCTTGTCAAATCCCCTGGGCAGCAGCCGATTGTCCTTGATATAGCCGGCGGCCCGCAGCAGGGTATGGGTTACCTGGCCATCGCTGTTCTGCATGATCGATTCATAGATCTGTACCTGGTCCGGCCGGGTAATGAGTTCATAATGGGGTTCATGGAGCATCTTTTCATCGCCGTCATCTCCCACGATCCTGCCGTCGGCCTGCCAGCCGCCTGACTCAAAAACAGCGGCGCCGGCACCATCCCGGAGCACCACGTGCAGCCAGGCGCGTCTGGAGGGAAATCCGGTGGGAAGCTTGTGACCGGCCAGGTTCTGCACGCCGATGGTGGCAAACAGGTTGTCGCCCCGGATCGCTCCCTCCGTCATGGTCAGGGTGGCGCTCTGCTGCTGCAGAAGATCGGCGGCCCGTTTTCTGGTGTCCGTAATTTTGGCTGCGGAAGCGGTAACCCCAAGCGCCTGGAGATTGTCCTGCAGAATATTCAGCAGCATGATGTTGCCGCCGACAAAATGATGCTGGGAAAAATGATCCTTGGTTGTGCCCTGCGGGGGTGACGGTCTGTCGATCATCACCCCGCCGCCGGTGGAGTGGGGCATGTGGCAGTCCTGGCAGAGCTGCACGTTGCCCACCGTCTCCGAGATGGGATGACGAACACCGGCCGGTTCACCGAAGTCGCTGTGCAGCCATTCAAGATAAGGGGTCTGCTCGGGGGCAGGTGGCGCAGAAGGCGGAGTCATTGGTATGGGCGCCAAACATCGGGGTGAAGCCGACGCTGACCTGCATCGGCCCGGGGATCATGTCCTCGTAGGGTCCGTAAATGGGACGGTCCGGGGCCTTTGTTTCCGTGTCGATGCTGAATTTGCCGCTGAAACTTTTTTTCGTACCCAGTTCATGGTCCCGGATCTGGTGGCAGAGGCTGCAGGATACGCCGTCAAGGGCCGCGGCATGCAACGGGTTGGCCGGATCGGCAAAGGCAATGAAAGGGGTGTCCGTTCGAGCGCCGTATTCCCGGCTGTCGGCATTCACCTGGGTCCAGGCCATGGGCATGTGGCAGGTAACGCATTTTTCTTCAATCACCCGGCGGACAGCCGGATTGCGCCCGGTTTCCGACACGACTTTCGCCTGCCAGAACGGGTCCCTGGAGGCGTTGGCCATCATTGTCGAGCGCCAGTGATCGCTGATGGACATGTCGCGGCCCTCCCGGTCAACGAGACGGCTGTGGCATAAAGTGCAGCGGCCTGAGCCGATGAAGTTCTTTTCGGTGAAGAGGGTAAGGGGCTCGCCGAGGCGGGGCTCCTGGCTGCTGTTTGCCGGCACGGGCAGGGCGTCATGGCGGCGAACCTGCTCGACTTGCCGCGGCCCTTGCAGAAAAGGCCGATTTGTCCCGCTTTCTCCGTGCGTGTCTGCGGCGCAGCCGTTTAGCAGGGGTAAAAGAGCGGCGGCTGCAAGCAAACACGTATGTGGCTGTCTGGTATTTCTGGTTTTCATTGTTATTTCCCCGTATACTTCCGGTAGCTGTGATGAAAATTGCCGGACCCAGGGCAGGGGCGTGCAAATTTGCGCTGTCCGCCCCCTGCCTTGTGCCTTGACAAGCCGTCATAGAATATCTAATAAACGTATATGATTAATATTGCAAATATACTGAGCGGATCCCGGCTGATTATCGCGCCGCTGCTGCTTTATTTCGCCTGGTCGTCCAGGCCGGCGCTCTTTCTCTTTTTTGTTGTCGTGGCGCTGGTCACCGACTTTCTGGATGGTTATTTTGCCAGAAAAAATCAGCAGGTATCCGAGCTGGGGGCCCGGCTTGACAGCCTGGGGGACCTGGCCGTCTATCTGGCCGCGCCTCTTGCCGTATGGCGGCTGTGGCCGGAAATCATCATCCGGGAGGCCCCTTATGTGGCCACGGCCCTGACCTGCTTTATCATTCCGCTGCTTATGGGGTTTATCAAATTCGGGCGGCTGACCAGCTATCATACCTGGGGCGCGAAACTTTCCGCATTCCTGTTGAGCAGCTCCATCCTGCTTTTGCTGCTTGAAGGCCCGGCATGGCCTTTTCACGTGGCCACCATCGTTTTTGTCTTCGCCGAAGTGGAGGAGCTCTGTATTACCGCCTTGCTGACCCGCAGGCAGCCCGATGTCGCTTCGGTTTTTCACGTTCTGCGCCGGCGATACGGCGGCAGGGGGGATGGAGGATGAAATCATGAAACTGTCTATTCCGCTGTTGATGGCCGTGCTGCTGCTTACCGCTGCCGGCACTGCCGGGGCCAGGGAAATACGGCTGCAGCCCGGTGAAACTTATCGCGAGGGTGATCTTACCCTCCGCTGTGAGGCGGCTGGCGCCGGGCAGGCGGCAGCCCCGCTGTCTCTGCGGGAGTGCCAGTATTGGGACGAATTCAACAAAAAGTGTCTGTTTGAGAAAAATATCCTGACCTATCAGAATCTTGAATGCGTGGAGGAATGCCAGCACTGGGACGCCTTCCGCAAGACCTGCTACTATCAGAGCCGGTGCACCTTTTATCCGGACCACGGCTCCTTTGTCCTCACCACCTGCGATGAGTTTGATGACTTCAAGCATAAATGCCTGAGAACCAGGGAATCGAAAATCGGACAATCCGGCCGGCAGCGCCATTAATCCCTTAGCAGCCGTTACGAAATAACACAGCCATTCTTTCAATTTCGTTACGGTTCCTTATACCCCTCAAGGGGGTACTGAAAAGAGTACCCCATGGGGGTACTGAAAAGAGTGCCGTTCCGCGCATTTCTCTGGCCATGTTATTTTTTTACAACGGCTTAGCGCTTTCATTCAAAATGAGGAGAATGTCATAGTCTTCAAAAAATTTGCATTTCCGGCACACCCACGAAATACACCGCGTAACGGCCGGGATACCGAGTTGCTGCGTTCGGAGCTGTTCAGCCTTGAGCAACTGAAGCGGCACGCGGTAACCCTGGCCGGCCGGCATAGACTCAATCCGCGTCCGCGGCCTGACAGGTTGCTGCCACGGCTGGCGGACAATGCCCGTGTTCTGCTGGCGGCGTATGACGTCGTGACCGCCGCAATCACGCCGGGACAACGGATCGTACCGGCTGAGGCCTGGTTGCTCGACAATTTCTATCTTATCGAACAGCAGATCAGCCTGGCCCGGCGGCATCTGCCGCGGGGTTACAGCAGGCAGTTGCCGCAACTTGCTGACGGCCCGTCAGCCGGTTTCCCCCGCATCTATGATTTGGCGTTGGAGTTGATCTCGCACATGGACGGGCGGGTTGACAGCGACAACGCCACTCAATTCGTTGCTGCTTACCAGAGTGTTGCACCATTAAAACTGGGCGAATTATGGGCATTTCCGATCATGCTGCAGTTGGCGCTGCTGGAAAACCTTCGCCGGGTCGGGTTGCGTATCGCCCGGCGGCGCGAGGAGCTGAACGCGGCCATCACCTGGGCGGACCGCATGCTTGCCACGGCCGAAAGAGAACCGAAACAGCTTATCCAGCTGCTCGCCGAGTTTGCCAATGCCGATGTGCCGCTGACCGCGCCGTTTGTTGAAGAATTTTACGCCAGGCTTCAGGCCCAGGGGCCGGCCATGGCCTTCGTGCAAACCTGGGTCGAGCAAAAACTGCTCGAACAGGGGGTGACCGCAACCAAGTTGTCGGCGGCGGCAGGCCGGACGGCCGCGGCCAACCAGATCTCCATCGCCAACAGTATCGGCAGTCTGCGTTTCATCGACGCCATGGACTGGAGGAATTACGTCGAATCGCTCAGTGTCGTCGAACAGACATTGCGTGCAGACCCGGCGGGGATGCACGAGGCCCAGGATTTCGCCACCCGCGACCGCTACCGGCATGTTATTGAAGACGTGGCCCGCGGTTGTGCGCGCAGTTCGGGCAGTGAGCCCGCGGTGGCGCGCCAGGCCATTGCTCTGGCCCAGACTGCCGCGGAGCGCTCGGGTGCCGGCGACCGCACCGCCCATGTCGGATACTACCTGATCGATCACGGCCGGCCGTTGCTGGAGCAGGCGGTCGGCTGCCGTTTGTCGTGGAAATCGCGGGTCGGCCGGGCGTGCCGCCGTTGCCGTCTGGCCCTTTACCTCGGTCCGGTTTTTTTGCTCACCCTCCTGTCCACATCGCTTGCGCTTTTTTCTTGCAGCGGTTTTGCGCCGGACGGCTGGCAATTCTGGTTTTTTGCCGTCATTGGCCTCATCAGCGCCTCGGCGCTGGCCGTGCCGCTGGTGAACCTGCTGGTCACCCTCCTCCTGCCGCCCCGCGCCTTGCCGCGGTTGGATTTTTCGCAAGGCATTCCAGCCGTGCACCGCACCATGGTGATTGTCCCCACCCTGCTGGGCGGGCCGCAGGAGATCGATGATCTGCTCGAAGCCCTGGAGATCCGCTATCTCGGCAATCGTGATCCCCAGCTGTTCTTTGCCTTGCTGACGGATTTCCGTGACGCGGCCGAACGCACCCTGCCGGACGATGAGCCATTGCTCGCCTATGCCCGGGCAGCTGTGCAAACGCTCAACGAGACCTATGGCGAAGACCGGACCTGCATCTTCTATCTGTTTCACCGGCCCAGGGTCTGGAACGCCACTGAACGGGTATGGATGGGATATGAGCGCAAGCGCGGCAAACTGGAGCAGTTCAATGCCCTGCTGCGGGGAGGGGAGCGTAGCGCATTTTCGGACATTGTCGGTGATCAGTCCATTCTCGCTTCGATCAAGTACGTCATCACGCTCGATACCGACACGCAACTGCCCCGCGACGCGGCCCGCACCCTCATAGGCAACATCTCTCATCCTCTGAATCGGCCGGTGTACGATGCCGGCAAGGGACGCATTGGCGAAGGCTACGCCATCCTGCAGCCACGGGCTTCGATCAGCCTGACCAGCGCGGGCCGCTCCCGGTTTACGAAACTGTTCGCCGGTGATGCGGGCATCGACCCCTATACCCGCGAGGTATCGGATGTCTATCAGGATATTTTTGGGGAGGGGTCGTTCATCGGCAAGGGCATCTACGATGTGGACGCCTTTCGGCAGGCGGTTGATGGACGCTTTCCCGAGAATCTCATTCTCAGTCACGATCTTCTCGAAAGCGGCTATGCCCGGTCGGCACTGGTGACCGATGTCGATCTCATTGAAGAACATCCGGTCAGTTACGCCATGGAGGCCAGCCGACGGCACCGGTGGATACGCGGCGACTGGCAGCTGGCCGGCTGGCTGCTGCCGCGCGGGCCCGGACCAGCCGGCGCAACCGGCGCGACGGCGACGCGGCAACCGAACCCGCTCTCCCCCTTGGCGATGTGGAAAATTTTCGATAATCTTCGGCGCAGCCTCGTGCCGCCGTCGCTTTTTGCCTTGCTGACAGGGGGGTGGCTGCTTGGTTTTGGCTCAGCGTGGTTTCCGGCCCTGCTGGTGGTGGGGGTGATTTTCCTGCCCAGCTTGCTGGGAGCCGCCATCGAATTCATCCGCAAGCCTGATGAACGGCATTGGCCGGTGCACCTGTCCCTGACAGGAAAATCCGCGGGCCGGCCACTGGTGCTCGCCTTGCTGACGCTGGTCCTGTTGCCCTACGACACGTTGATCTGTCTGGATGCGATTCTGCGTTCGGGGGTGCGGATGCTGTTCACCCGGCGCGGATTGCTGCTCTGGCATCTGCCATCCTATGCACTCCGCAACGCGCGCCGCACACCGGCCGATTTTTTCAGGGAGATGTGGGTCGCGCCTGGGCTGGCGGTGGTGCTGGGGTTGTCTTTTGCCTGGGCATTGGGGGGCAGCCGGTCAACGGAGCTGCTCTTTTCGGCGCCCATCCTGTTGCTCTGGCTGGTGTCGCCGGTCGTCGCCTGGTGGATCAGCATGCCGCTCGTGTCCCCGGTGCCGGACTTGACCGTTGATCAACGGGCGTTTCTGCGGGCGTCGGCCCGGCGCACGTGGCGTTTTTTCGCGGTGTTCGTCGGGCCGCGGGACAACTGGCTGCCGCCGGATAACTTCCAGGAATATCCGGCGCCAATCATCGCCTCGCGTACTTCACCCACGAACATCGGCATGTCCCTGCTGGCGAATCTGGCGGCGTTAGATTTCGGTTACATTTCTGCCGGAGAATTCCTGAACCGCACCGCCAACACCCTGGCTGCCATGGAAAAGCTGGAGCGCTACCGCGGCCATTTTTACAACTGGTACGACACCCATACCCTGCAACCGCTTCGTCCGCAATACGTCTCTTCGGTGGACAGCGGCAACCTGGCCGGCTGCCTGCTCACCCTGAAAGCGGGACTGAGCGAGTTGAAAGATCAGCCGGTGCTGTCGGCAAACGCGCTTCAGGGTTTGCAGGATACCTTGCAGGTGCTTGCCGAACACCTCCCCCAGGCATCAGCTCCGGATCTTGCCGGGAAAACCAGGCTGCTGCTCGACACCCTCCAGCCACTCACGGCAAGCGGGCAGCCGCAGTCACTGGCTGCCGCCGCTATCGTGCTGGATGAGCTGCACCGTTTTGGCGGAGAACTGGTTGCCCTGTTGCCGGCGGATATTGATCTCGATGGCGAACTGTATTACTGGGCCCAGGCATTTGACCGGCAGTCCCGCGCACTTCGAGATGACCTGCGATGCCTGGTGCCGCAGCCGCATCTCTTCAGCAACATCCCGACCCTGGCGGAATTGGCCGGCGAGAGCGCAGCCGGCACGGACCGGGCCCCGGGAACAGGTGATACGGGCGCGGTGGAGGAGCGGCTTGACATCATCGACAAGCTGGTGGAG
>JACQYM010000099.1:0-2268 GCA_016208225.1 Deltaproteobacteria bacterium
GCCTGGGCACCATTGCCCTGTCAAAAAACAACGACGAGAAAAATGCCGAAAAAATATTGGCCCGGATTATTGCCGTCTATCCGGATGGTGACATGGCGCAATCCGCGGCCCTCATGCTGCGCCGGATGAAGAACGGCGACGCGGCCGCGGACAATGCCGGGAAAAAAGAAGAGCAGCAGACCGCCGCGCCCGTGGCCCACCTGAGCCAGCCCATCCGCTTCTGGTCCACCAAAAACTATACCCGGGTGGTCATTGAGACCTCGTCTCCGGTGCAGTTCAAGGAGGCCTATCTCAAGGCTGACGGCGACCTGCCCCGACGGCTCTATGTCGACCTGCTGCACAGCCGCATCGCCCCCACTTTTCAGAATCCCATCCCCATCAGGGACGGACTGCTGAAGCAGGTGCGGGGCGCCCAGTTTGACCAGGACACGGTCCGCGTCGTGCTTGATACCGAATCGGTTGAGAATTACAAGATCTTCGCCATGGAAGAGCCGTTCCGGGTGGTCATTGACGTCACCGGCGCCAAGCCGAAAACCCCGGACCACCTGCCCACCCTGGCCGAACAGTTCGGGCTTGGCGTGAAAACCATTGTCATCGATCCGGGACACGGCGGCAAGGACCCCGGCGCCCTGGGAGTGAACGGCATGCAGGAAAAGGATATTGTCCTGACCGTGGCAAAAAAGGTGGCGGCCATCCTGGAAAAAGAGACGGTCTTCAAGGTCATCCTGACCAGAGACCGGGACACCTACATCCCGCTGGAAGAACGGACCGCCATCGCCAATACCAGGGAGGCGGACCTTTTTGTCTCCATTCACGCCAACTCGGCGCCCAACAACCATGCCAGCGGGGTGGAGACCTACTTTCTGAGCCTGGCCACCAGCCGGGAAGAGATGCAGGCAGCGGCCCGGGAAAATGCCGCCTCATCGAGCCAGATCAGCGATCTGCAGAAAATCCTGCAGGATCTGATGCAGAACAGCAAGATCGAGGAATCGGCCCGACTTGCCGGCTGTGTGCAGGGTGAACTGGTCAACGGTCTGCAGCAAAAACATGACGTGAAAAATCTCGGGGTCAAAAAAGCGCCCTTTATCGTACTGATCGGGGCGCAGATGCCCGCCGTGCTGACGGAAATCGCCTTTTTAAGCAATCAGGAGGAGGTGCGCCGCCTGCGGGACGAGCGCTATCTGGAGGCCATCGCCCGGCATATCGTCGCCGGGGTGCGGCAATATGTATCGAAGCTGAACACCATGTAGGTGTAGGGGAGAAGACAGGAGACAAGTTTACGGTTGCCGGTTTACGGTTGCCGGTTCGATGCCGTTCCTACCCTAAACCGATAACCGTAAGCACAGTGCGGAGTAATCACCTTTCATTTTCTCTGTGGGCGCTGTGCCCTCTGTGGTTATTTGTCAACGGTTTTTCTCCACCCTGGCCAGGGTGAAGACATCCACCCGGACGGCCCCTGCCTGCTTCAGGGCCCGGGCGCATTCATTGACCGTCGTGCCGGTGGTGAACACGTCATCCACCAGTACGATTTTTTTGCCGCGGACCTCCTCCGGCCGGGTGACGACAAAGGCGTCCCGCATATTTCTACGCCGGGCCGCGCCATCCAGGCCGGTCTGGGACATGGTGTCCCGCTGCCGCGTGAGCGCTGTTTTTTGTATTTTCCGGCGCTGGTCCGGAAAAAACGCCAGGGCGAGCAGCAGGGACTGATTAAAACCCCGCCGGCGCAGACGGTTGCGGTGCAGCGGCACCGGAATAATGGCATCCGTGATGACAAGATCACGGTTTGCCGGGCTCTGCTCTTTTAATTTTCCGAAGGTGGCCAGCGCCGCCTTGCGGCCGCCGAATTTCAACCCGACAATCGCCTTGGCCGCGGTTTCATTATAGACCATGACCGCCCTTGCCCGGTCGAAATGCCAGCCTTTCCGCAGGCAGTGGCCGCAGAGATGACTGGCACCGGCCGGAAAGATGGTGCCGCAGCAGGTGCAGTACGGCTCCCGGATGAAGGTTATTCTGTGCAGACAGTCGGGGCAGAACAGGATGGCGGATTGCGGCAGAGGGGCGCCGCAGGCCAGACAACTGGGCGGAAAACAGAGATCCGCCAGATCGTGCAGATAATGGAGCCCTTTTACCGATATTTTTCTGAACATTGAATTCATGCCCGCAACATGGTAGTTTTTAGCTGTTTTGGCGTTTAGCTGTTTAGGTATTTAGGTAAACAAGCTAAACTGCTTAACCCCCTTACCCCCTAACCCCTCACCCCCATTAAAA
>JACQYM010000099.1:2286-21609 GCA_016208225.1 Deltaproteobacteria bacterium
ACCCCCTATGAAAACCATTGCCTATATCGTTATCTCGCTGCTTGCCGTCCTTTTTTTCGTCAAAAAAATCAGCAAAAGCAGCAACTGCACCCCCTGACTCATTATATACGGATCCCTGGGTCTGGGGCTCGGCACTTTTTTTCTGCTCACTAAATTTTTCTGAAATCCGCTTATACTGCTCGCAACCAATAACCGACCAATTTTTCCATTCCCATTTTCCAACTTCCGGACATGAAAATAAAAAACAGACACTACCGCACCATATGGCCCGATCCGGCCGACCGCAGGATCATCAACATCATTGATCAGCGCCTGCTGCCCCATCGTTTTGTCATCGAGGAGCTGCGCACCCTTGCCGATTTTGCCACCGCCATCAGGGACATGCATGTCCGCGGCGCCGGTTTGATCGGCGCCACGGCCGGGTTTGCCATGTATGGGGCGGCGCTTGCGGCCCCAACCGGCGATCCGGGCGCCTATTTCAGCGATTGCGCCCAGCTGCTGCGCGCCACGCGGCCGACCGCCAAAAATCTGGCCTGGGCGGTGGAAAGACAGCTCGCGGCCATCGGTCTGGAAAAAGACCGGGACAGCCGCATAAAAAAATCCTTTCAGGTGGCCTGCGAGATCGCGGACGAAGACGCCCTCTTCTGCCGGCGGATCGGCGAGCATGGCGTCAAGCTCATTGCTGAAATAAGTAAAAGAAAAAATGGGCAGCCGGTCAACATTCTCACCCACTGCAATGCCGGCTGGCTGGCCTTTGTCGATTACGGTTCGGCCACGGCACCCATCTATGCCGCCCATGCAGCCGGCATCAACATCCATGTCTATGTGGACGAAACAAGACCATGGCTGCAGGGCGCCAGGCTGACGGCCTGGGAACTGCGGGAAGAGGGCGTCCCGCACACGCTGATTGCCGACAACACCGGCGGTCATCTCATGCAGCACGCCATGGTGGACATGGTTATTGTCGGGACGGACCGTACCACCCGTACCGGCGATGTGGCCAATAAAATCGGCACCTATCTCAAGGCCCTGGCCGCGCACGACAACAACATCCCCTTTTACGTGGCCCTGCCCTCCTCCACCTTTGACTGGGAAATCGAAGACGGCATCGGCCAGATTCCCATTGAAGAGCGTTCCGGTGACGAGGTGAATTACGTCAGCGGGCTCACGGCGGACAATCGGCTGGAAACGGTGCTGGTGCCGCCCGCCGGTACCAGATCGCAGAATTTCGGCTTTGATGTCACCCCGGCCCGGCTCGTGACGGCGCTTATCACGGAACGGGGCGTGGTGGCGGCGAACCGGGAGGAAATTTTCAGGATGTTTCCGGAAATGAAGAAAGACTGCTCATAACCGCTGGTCAAACTATCTCGGATTCTGGCCTGTTACCAGTAGAGTGCCTAAAGTGCGCTAAAGTACTTAAAGTTAAAGGTGTTATCTGATCAGAAAGTACCGAAATTTTAGGCACTTAAGACACTTTAAGTACTTTAGGCACTCATTCTGAACTTTGTCTTTTGGTTGCCAATGTTAACTCTCCGAAATCAGGTTTTCTGAAGGTTACTAAGCATTTCCATCACCCGCTCATGGAAGAGCGGCCGAAACTCTCTGATCAGGTTATTGGCCCGCGATGGATGGACGCGGTTGGTCAGCAGCACCATCACCAGCTCGCGGGCCGGATCAATCCAGAAGGAGGTGCCGGTAAAACCGAGATGTCCGACGCTTGCCGGGCTGATATACCTGCCGGCCGAAGAGCCGACCGGCGACGGCGTATCAAAGCCAAGGGCCCAGCTGCTGTCTCTCACCATCTCCTGCCGCTTGAGAAATTCCCCCAGCAACGCCCCGGAAAAATTGGGGTGCACCGCCTTTCCCTGCCAGGCGGCCAGCAGAAACGAGGCGAGAGACAGGACACTGTCGATGTCGCCGAAAAGTCCGGCCTGCCCTGCCACGCCGCCCACGGCCCAGGTGTTGTCGTCATGCACCTCGCCGGCCAGCACCTTGTGCCGCCAGGGGCACAGTTCGGTGGCGGCAAAATCCCTTTTCATTTTCTCCACCGGGTTAAAAACAAGAGCATCGGCCAGCCCCAGCGGGGCCATGACCTTTTCCCGGACGTAGAGATCGAGCGGTAATCCTGACTGTATTTCCACCATCCGGCCCAGCACCATGAATCCCAGATCGCTGTACAGGGCCCTGGCACCCACCGGATAGACAAGGTCATCGGCTAAAATGAGGTCATGCAGGATGTCTTTTCGCGCCTGGGGCGCATGGTTGACCAGCTGCAGGTAAAAAGGACGGTGGGCGGCGAAACCGGAACAGTGATTCAGCAGGTGGCGCAGGGTGATCTTTTTTTTTTCGGCAGGGACATCATGCTGCAACAGGGCGGCAAGGGGTGCATCCAGAGTGATTTTTTTTTCCTGCACAAGGCAGAGCAGAGCAAGGACGGTGGCCAGAGGTTTTGTCAGGGAGGCCAGATCAAACAGGGTCTTTTGCGTCAGTTGCCGCGGCTGCGGCACCAGGGCGGCCTGGCCCCAGCAGGCGGAAAAGGCTTGCCGCTGCACACCGCTGTGCACCGCAATGCCGACCGCGGCGCCCGGGAAAACATGGCGGCTGACGGCATTGCGCAGCAGCGGGTCAAGACCCCTAAAACACGCGGCAGAGAAGGAATCTTCCCCCATCAATTAATGAAAACCTTTTTATACTCTTTCAGATTCTCCAGGGCGATGCCGCTGCCCATGGCAATGGCCAGCAGGGGGTCACTGGTCAGGTGGCAGTCAATCTTGGTGACATTTTCAATGAGCTTGTCCAGGCCGCGCAGCAGCGAACCGCCGCCTGCCATATGGATGCCCTCTTCATAAATATCGGTCACCAGTTCGGTGGGCGTCTTTTCCACGGCCCGCCTTACCGCTTCCACAATGGCGTTGATCGGTTCCTGCATGGCAAGGCGGATTTCCCGGGGCGTGAGCGTAACCTCCTTGGGATTGCTGGTTATGACATCCTTGCCGATCAGGCTGTATGGTTTCAGTTCCGGCATATCGATGGCCGACCCTATTTCAATTTTACATTTTTCCGCGCTGTTTTCGCCGATGTACACCTTATGCTCATGAAAAAGATGGCGGATGATCGCCTCATTGAGTTCATCGCCGGCCACGCGCAACGATTCACAATAGGCAACGGCTGCCATGGTGATAACGGCGACTTCGGTGGTGCCGCCGCCGATGTCGATGATCATTCTGCCCCGGTTGGCATTGATGTCGAGACCGGCGCCGATGGCCGCGGCCATCGGCTCTTCGATGAGATACACCTTCCGGCATCCCACCTCTTCCGCTGCTTCGATCACCGCCTTTTTTTCAACCTGCGTAATGCCGGTCGGCACGCAGATGACCACCGACGGTTTCATAAAACGGCTCATTTTCTGAATTTTCAGGAAAAAATTCCTGATCATGGCCTGGGTGATGGCAAAATCGGCAATGACCCCGTCCTTGAGAGGACGCACGGCACTGATATGCTGCGGGGTCCGGCCCAGATATTTTTTTGCCGCCGCACCCACGGCCAGAATTTCCTTGGAGTAGGTATTATACGCCACAACCGAAGGTTCATTGAGCACGATGCCTTGCCCTTTCAGATAAATAAGGGTATTGGCGGTGCCAAGATCCATTGCCATGTTTTTTGAAAAAAACGAAATACTCATTTTTTGTAAAGATATTCCTTAAAGAAAAGATTGCTGAGCAGAACCAGGGTGTTTTTTTCTTTCGGCAGCCATTTTTTATGCATTTTCTTCACAAATGCCACTGCCCCGGTTTTTTTATTTTCTCCTGATAGCAGTGGAAAACATAAAAAATTTGTGAAATTGTCGAATGGTTCATTTTTATACAGGATAAAAGATTTGTCGTTTTTCGTTATTTTTTCCAGAAACAATTCTTTTTTGTTTTTCAACACCCACCCGACTAATCCATATTGATCAAACACTTCATACGCTACTTCTTCAAAAGTATTTTCCTTGTTTGCCTTATATCTGAAATAGATTTTACTGTCTTCTTCAACAAAAACAACAAGTTCAACATGAATATTTTCACATAATAAATACAGAAATTCTTTGACAAATTCTTTTTTATCTTTCGTGTTTACGATTATTTCATTGGCATTTATTGATAACGAGAGAAGCTTTTCTACTGTTTTTTTCCCTTTTATCTCATTTTCGGCATTGATGATGGAAACAAGAACCTGCGCCATCTGCCGTAAAATCTTTTCTTTTTCTTCGGTGAACACATAGCTTCTTTTACTGTCGACACAAAGCACCCCATAATTTTCCGGCAGAGGAATCGCGATCAACGATTTGATCTCTTCATCTTTTTCATAAAATTTCAGCGTGGTGGCATCCCGTTTATCAAAATAACCGGCCACCACCGGTTTCTGTTCCCTGAACACCCAACCGATAATACCTTCTCCGCTCTGCACCGTACAATCTTTTTTTATATTGCTGCCGAGTGAATGAAAAGAGGACAGAATCACTGCCTCCCCATCGTCATCTTCAGCTACAAACAGGGTAGTTGAATAGGACTCCATGATGTTGCTGATCAGTTCGATAAATTCGTTGATGCGGGATAATGCCTTCATCGGAAAAAAGCCTGGGAATATTGCATGGCAACTGATTGATTTTTTTTATTTTTTTAAAATAACAAACAAATAAAACAACCACACTATTATTATTGAATTTTTTTGGTTTTTAAACTATATTTTGGCGCGTAACTTTTTGTTTTTCAGTTTAAATTATTATTAAAAAAAACATTTTTTTAATAAGCTGTTTGTTTTGTTTTGATAACATGTTGAAAACTCTTTCTTCCCCTTTTTCCCACCTTTCTTCAAAGTTTGACTTTTATTAAAAAAATAAATAATATTATATATTTATACTGTTTTTTAACATTATAACAGATTTAATAAGAATAAAATAATTTTTAATATAAATCTTATTTTTATACTTCCCCGGTTGAAAACCATCCTCCTTCATCCAAACAAAAAAAAGGATTTGTCATGTCTCTTGTTCTCAACATCGCTCGAGAAGATTTTTTATATGCTCTTTCCTCCCTGCAGAATGTTACCGGTAAACCAGGCGCTATGCCCATTCTGGCAAATGTCCTTCTGCGCAGTGAAAATGATGCACTGGAACTGACGGCCACCGATCTTGAAGTCGGCATCCGCCATACCATGCCGGCGGAAATTCTCTCCCAGGGATCAATAACCCTGCCGGCCAAAAAATTACTTGAAATCGTGAGGGAATCAAACTCCGGGCATGTCCATCTTGAGGAAATAGAAAATAACTGGGTAAAAATAAAAGCCGATTCAAGCGATTACAATCTGGCGGGCATGGCAAGTGATGAATATCCTTCTTTCCCGGCCTATGAGGAACAGTCCCTGGTTGAACTTAACTCGGATGATCTAAGAGATCTTATTGAAAAAACAATATTTTCCATAGCTTCTGACACGGAAAGCAATTTTACCCTGACAGGGGTTCTGGTGGAAAAAGAAATAAAAGAAGATAAAAAATATCTGCGCATGGTATCCTCTGACGGGCATCGGCTCTCGTTGATGAAAAAAGAGGTACAGGGCGATATTTCCCTCTTTCATATCGACAGGACCACCATCATTCCCAGAAAGGGAGTGCAGGAAATAAAAAAATTCTGTGAGCATTTCGACACAGTTTTTCTGGGATTTGAAGAGAAACAGGCGGTGCTGAAGGGTGATCATGCCGTTCTCATCATCCGTCTCATGAATGGAGATTTTCCGGATTTCAGAAATCTCCTGCAGATTATCAACAGGGACAAATTCATCGAGATCAACAGGCTGGTTCTGCTGAACGCCATGCGGCGCATGAATCTCTTTACCGAAGACCGATTCAATGTCGTCAAATGTCACATCGAAAATAACGAAATTACCTTAAGCTCCCAGAGTATGGATCTCGGCAATGCCAAGGAGATTCATCCTGTTACCTACACCGGGGAGCCCATCAAACTCGGTTTTAACGGCAAATATTTTATTGAAACAATGCAGGTTATGACCTGCGAAAACGTAAAACTTTATATTTCAGGAAAGGACAGACCCTGTCTGATCTACTCGGAAAATGAGCCGCACTTTATCAGTATCATTATGCCGATGGAAATCTGATTTTTGAAAAAAAGTATCATAAAGATGATGCATTCGTAAATAGTATATTTTCAACACGGATCTCACAGAAATAACAGATAAAATATTTTTAATTACAATTATTTATCTCTGTGAGCTCTGTGCTCTCCGTGGTTAATTTTCAGTTTTACGAGTCCATCAAAAGAGAAGAGGGAAAAAATTTTGACAGAACAGAAAAGCGACTATGGTGCGGAACAGATAAAGGTTCTTTCCGGCCTTGAAGGTGTAAGAAAAAGACCGTCCATGTATATCGGCAATACCGGGGAAGGCGGTCTTCATCATCTCGTCTATGAGGTTGTTGATAACAGTATTGATGAAGCCCTGGCCGGTTACTGCACCAGAATTAAAGTGACCCTGCATAAGGACGGATCCGTATCGGTGGAGGACAACGGCCGGGGTATCCCGGTGGAAATGCATCCCACGGAAAATGTCTCCGCCCTTGAACTGGTGCTCTGCACCCTGCACGCCGGCGGCAAATTCGATCATTCGACGTATAAGGTCTCCGGCGGCCTGCACGGCGTGGGGGTGTCCGTGGTCAATGCCCTCAGTATCCGGGCCAGGGCGGAGATCAAAAGAAACGGCCAGATTTATGAACAGTCGTACAGTTACGGGTTGAAGACCGATGAGGTGAAGGTCATCGGCCAGACCAGCCAGACCGGAACGACCATTAATTTTCTCCCGGACCCCGAGATTTTTACGGAAACAACAGAATATAAATATGAGATCATCCAGACCAGACTCAGGGAGCTTGCCTTCCTGAACAAGGATGTAAAAATCCTGTTGAAAGACGAAAGAAGCGGGGCGGAAGACGAGTTCAATTACAAGGGCGGTATTGTTTCGTTTGTTGAATATCTCAATCGGAAAAGAACGGCGGTCAATGAAAAACCGATCTTTCTGACCGGCGAAAAGGAGAATGTCCAGGTTGAAGTCGCCTTTCAATATTATGACGGCTATACCGAAAGACTTTTTTCTTTTGTGAATAACATTCCCACCAAGGAAGGGGGTACCCATGTCACCGGTTTCCGGGGGGCATTGACCAAATGCATCAACCGGTATGCCAGCGATGACATCGTGCCGAAAAACCTGCGGGAAAAAATGGGCGGCGATGACGTGCGGGAAGGCCTTACCTGTGTCATTTCGATAAGGGTGCCCAATCCGCAGTTTGAAGGGCAGACCAAGACAAAACTCGGCAACAGTGAAATCAAGGCGATTGTCGAGTCAATCTGCAATGAGAAACTGACCATTTATCTGGAAAAAAACCCCCAGGAGGCCAGGAAGATTCTGGCCAAGGCAGTGGATGCCGCCCGGGCGAGGGAAGCAGCCAGAAGGGCCAAGGAGCTGACACGCAAGAAAGGAGCAGGCATTGACCTGCTCATGGCCGGTAAACTGGCCGAATGCCAGAGCAAGGTTCCGGCGGAAAGGGAAATTTTTCTGGTTGAGGGCGATTCGGCCGGCGGCAGCGCCAAACAAGGAAGAGACAGGGCTTTTCAGGCCATTCTGCCCCTGCGCGGCAAGATCATGAATGTGGAAAAGGCCCGCTTCGATAAGATACTGGCCAGCGAGGAAATCAAACAGATTATCTCCGCGCTTGGCGCCGGAGTGGGCGATGAGGATTTTGACCGGGAAAAACTCCGGTACCATAAGGTCATCATCATGACGGACGCCGACGTGGACGGCGCCCATATCCGCACTCTGCTGCTCACCTTTTTTTACCGGCAGATGTCCGTGCTGGTGCAGGAGGGCTTTGTCTATATCGCCCAGCCGCCGCTGTACCGGATCGGCAAGGGAAAAAAGGAGACGTTCTTCAGCGGCGAAGAAGATTTAAACAGTTATCTCTTCCGGCAGGCCAGTGAACAGTTTTCAGTTAAAATCAATGATGACAGAGTGTTACAGGAGAGCGAACTGGTAACTGTGTTAAAAAACCTCTCCCACTACCGGAAATTGATCGATTATCTGCAGCGGATCAATATGTGGGAGGATATGGTTTATTTTTTCCTGGATCAGAATGTCCATTCCGCTGATCAATTCGCCGACGAATTTTTTGTTACTGATTTAAGGAGCAAATTGGCGGATAAGAATTTTATCCTGGGCAACATCCGTCCCTGCCGGTGGAAGGCGAGTTGTTATGAATTCGACGCCGCCGTCAAAGACAAGGCGCACATGTTCATCACGGTGGGACCGCAGATACCGTTAATCCCGGAATTCCGTTCCGCCTTGCATATGTTTCCAGATATCAGGGAATTTGTAACTGCCCGCTTTACCTTGACGGCAGGCGACAAGGAGATCCCGGCGGAAAACTGGCTGGAACTGCTGGAAAAAATAAAATCGGAATCCTTTAAGGGCAGTACCCTGCAGCGCTATAAAGGTCTCGGTGAAATGAACCCGATTCAGCTCTGGGATACCACCATGAATCCGCAGAACCGGGTACTGCTGCAGGTAAAAATCGAGGATGCGGAAGCCGCTGATGATATTTTTACCACCCTCATGGGCGATAAGGTGGAACCGAGAAGGGATTTCATCAATACCCATGCCCTGGAAGTGACCGAACTTGATATCTGATGGCAGGCTGATCAACTCTCCCCGCCGCAAAGCGAAAACAAAAAATCGGATGAATAATCCATTTAGCGATAAATATTATGAATGAAAACGAGGAAGTAACTATAGCGACTGTTTCCATCGAGAAGGAACTGAAAAAGTCCTATCTCGATTATGCCATGAGCGTCATCATCGGCAGGGCCCTGCCCGACGTGCGCGACGGCTTGAAGCCGGTGCATCGCCGGTCCCTTTTTGCCATGCGGGAGCTGAATAATTACCATAACCGGCCCTATCTGAAATCTGCCAGGATCGTCGGTGATATCATTGGTAAATTTCATCCGCATGGTGACACCGCCGCCTATGATACCATTGTCCGGATGGCCCAGGATTTTTCCATGCGCTATCCCCTGGTGGACGGGCAGGGCAACTTCGGGTCCGTGGACGGTGATTCGCCGGCGGCCATGCGCTACACCGAAGCCAGGATGACCAGGCTGGACCAGGAAATCATCGCCGATCTGGAGAAAGAAACGGTAGATTTTGTGCCGAATTACGATAATTCACTGAGCGAACCAGTCGTTTTTCCGACAAAAATACCGAACCTGCTGCTCAACGGCTCAGCCGGCATCGCCGTCGGCATGGCCACCAATATCCCGCCCCATAATTTAAACGAGATCATGGACGGGGTCATCGCCATGATCGACGACCCGCATATCACGGTAAACGGTCTGATGGCCCATGTCTCCGGGCCCGATTTCCCCACCGGCGGCTTCATCTGCGGCCGGGCCGGCATCCGGGAGGCCTATGAAACGGGCCGCGGTTCCGTGCTGATGCGGGCCAGAAGTCACATTGAAAAAAGCAAAAAGATAAACCGCGAGTCGATCATCATCACTGAAATTCCCTATCAGCAGAACAAGGCGCGGCTGGTGGAAAAGATCGCCCTGCTGATCAAGGAAAAAAGGATTGAATCCATCGCCGAGATCCGTGACGAATCAGACCGCCACGGCATGCGGATTGTACTGGAGCTGAAAAAGGATGAAATTGCCGATGTGGTGCTGAACCAGCTCTACAAGATGACCCCGCTGCAGAAGAGTTTCGGCATCATCTTCCTGAGCATTGTCAATAACCGGCCGGAAGTGCTCAACCTGAAACAGATGCTCGACTATTTTCTGCAGCATCGCAAAAATGTGGTGTACCGGCGCACGGCGTTCGATCTGAAAAAGGCCGAGGCCCGGGCCCACATTCTGGAAGGGCTGCAGGTGGCCCTTAACAATCTGGACGAGGTGGTGGCGCTGATCAGGGCCTCGGCCAATGCCCAGGAAGCCCGTGAACAGCTCATGGCGCGCTTTGCCCTTTCCGAGATCCAGGCCCAGTCCATCCTTGACATGCGGCTGCAGAAACTGACCGGACTGGAACGGGAAAAAATTATCTCTGAACTGACCGAATTGCTGGAAAAAATAGCCTGGTATAAAAAGGTGATCAGCGATGAAACGCTGGTGATGAAGATTATCCGTGACGAAACCCTGGAAATAAAGGAGCAGTATGGCGATGAGCGGCGCACGGAAATCATCGAGGCGCCGGATGAGATTCTGCCGGAAGATATGATTCAGACGGAGGACATGGTGGTCACCGTGACCCACGGCGGTTACATCAAACGAAATTCGGTGGATCTGTATCGTTCCCAGCGGCGCGGCGGCAAGGGTATCAAGGGCATCACCGCGGTGGAGGAGGATTTTGTCAACAGCCTCTATCTCGCCTCAACCCACGACACCTTCCTCTTCTTTACCAATCATGGCAAGGTGTTCTGGCGCAAGGTATATGAAATCCCCCTGGCCAGCCGTATAGCCCGGGGCAAGGCCATTGTCAACCTGCTCGAACTTTCCGAAGACGAACGGGTTGCCGCCATACTGCCCGTGTCGAGTTTTGACTGCAGCGCCAGTGAATGCTATGTGCTGATGGTCACCAAAAAAGGCATCATCAAAAAGACGGTGATAACCGAGTTTGCCAGACCGATGCGCAAAGGCAAGATTGCGCTGACCATCCGGGAGGATGATGAAATCATCAGTGCCGCCATCACCAACGGCCAGAGCAAGATACTGCTCGTCTCCCACAAGGGCATGGCGGTGCGCTTCAACGAGGAGGATGTGCGGGGCATGGGCCGTACCGCCTCCGGGGTGCGCGGCATCAATCTTGCCGAGAATGACCATGTGGTGGCCGCCGTGGTCATTGACAGCGATGAATCCATTCTGGTTGTGACGGAAAACGGCTACGGCAAGCGAAGCCCGGTGGAAGAGTACCGCCTGACCAGGCGCGGCGGCAAGGGTGTTTATGCCATCAAGCCCAGCGAGCGCAACGGCAACATCGTCGGCGCCTGCCAGATTACCAAAGAGGATGAGGTCATGCTCATCACTGACCGCGGCAAGATTATCCGCATGGATATGAGCGCGGTGCGGGTCATCGGCCGGGCCACCCAGGGGGTGACCCTTATTAATCTGGAACCCGGGGAAAAGGTGGTGGCCATGGACCGTGTTCCTGCCTCCGATGTCGTGGATGAGACAGAGGAAACGGAAGAAGAGCTGAGCTGATGTCATTGCATCAGGCCCGGACCATAGCCGTAATCGGGGCGGGAAGCTGGGGCACCGCCCTGGCCAAGCTCCTTAGCGATAAAGGCCATACGGTTCATTTATGGGCCCATGGGGCTGAGCATGCCCCGGCCATCAACCGGGACCGGGAAAATAAAAAATATCTGCCCGGCTTTTTTTTAAACGACAAAGTGACCGCCTCTGCTGACCTGCAAGAGGTGGTAAGCGGCAAAAACCATATTCTCATGGTTGTCCCTTCCCATGTCTTTCGCGCCGTTTTTCAGCAGCTCGTCCCTTTTCTCGAACGGCAGTGCATCATTGTTTCCGCCACCAAAGGCATTGAAAACGAAAGTTTGATGACCATGAGCCAGGTCATGGCCGATGTGCTCCGGCAGAGCGGCAGGGAGGCGGACATCGGTGTGCTGACCGGTCCTTCCTTTGCCAAGGAGGTGGCGGCCGGCATCCCCACTGCCGTGACGGTGGCGGCACAGACGAAGGCCCTGGCAACGCGGATTCAGGATATCTTTTTTACTGAAAGGTTCCGGGTCTATACCAGCACCGATGTGATCGGCCAGGAACTCGGGGCGGCGCTGAAAAACATCGTGGCCATTGCCGCCGGCATCTGCGACGGGCTGGGGTACGGCACCAACACCAGGGCCGCGCTGATTACCAGGGGGCTGGCGGAAATAACCCGGCTCGGGGTGAAGATGGGGGCAAATCCGCTCACCTTTTCCGGTCTGGGTGGCCTGGGCGATCTTGTGCTCACCTGCACCGGCGATTTGAGCCGCAACAGGATGGTGGGTTTAAAGCTGGGCCAGGGGAAAAAGCTGCAGGCTATCCTGGCGGAAATGGCGATGGTGGCCGAAGGGGTAAAAACGACCGGCTCCGCCTGGCGGCTGGCCCGGCGGCAGGGGGTTGACATGCCGATTCTCGAACAGATCTACAAGGTGCTTTACGAGGATAAACCATGCCAGGAGGCGGTGATGTCGCTGTTGACCAGGGACCAGAAAGAGGAGATGGAATTTTGATTATATTTTCCCAAATTTTTTCAAGGCAATCGCCACAAAATAGACCAAGCCGGCCATGAGGATGATGGTGGCGCCGGCCGGGAAATCAGGCTGGTAGCTGATGGCCAGACCGCCTGTGGTGCAGAACAGGCAGAGAAGGATGGAAACGACCATCATGTGCCAGAGCCTTTTCACCAGCAGACCGGCCGCGGCACAGGGCAGGGTCAGCATGGCCACCACCATGACGATGCCCACCACCTGAACGAGCAGCACCACCGTCAGGGCGATCAGCAGCAGGAGCAGGAGTTCAAACAGCTCCACCCTGATACCGCTGATTCTGGCAAACTCCTCGTCGAAACAGACGGAAATCAGCTTGTTGTAAAAAATAAAGACCACGCTGACCACGATCAGATCAAGGGCGCCGATCAGCAGCAGGTCCTTTTGGGAGACCATCAGGATATCGCCGAACAGGTAACTCATCAGGTCTTCGTTGTAGCCGCCTGTTCTGCTGATAAAAAAGATGCCGATCGCCATGCCGATGGAATAGATGGCGCTTAACACCGTATCCTCCCGCTGACTGCCGTAATACTTGACCAGGGCGATGATGCATGCCGCCAGCAGGGCCGCCACCACCGCTCCCTGCAGCGGCGTAACATCGAAACCGTATTCCTTCTGCAGGAAACGGGCTGCGCCCATGCCGCCGAGGGTGCAGTGGGCAATGGCGCCGGCAATATAGGTGATGCGCCGCACCGTGACATAGGAACCGATGATGCCGCAGGAAATCGAGGTCAGCAATCCGGCCAGCAGGGCATATTGCAGAAAGGAATAGGTCTGCAGATCTCTTAAAAATTGACCCATGTGTGTCCCTTTTCCGAGCAGCGGTGGTCATGGCGCACCATGGACAGATCGGCCCCGTAAATATCCTGAATACTTTTACCGTTGATTTCGCTGGTCGGGTGGATATGGACCAGACGGTTCACGCAGATGACGGAGCTGACATATTTCGAGACAAAACCGACATCATGGGAGACCACGATAATGGTCAGTTTCTCGTTTAATTTCTTGAGCAGGTTGTAGATATTCTGTTCGGCAAAGCTGTCCACATTGGCGGTCGGTTCATCAAAAAACAGAAGTTCGGCGGAGGAGGCAAGGGCCCGGGCAATCAAGGTGCGCTGGCGCTGGCCCCCGGACAGATCGGCAAATGCCTCTTTGCTTTTGTGAAAGAGATCAACATCCCGGAGGGCCTGGGCGGCAAGCTCCCGGTCCTCTCTGGAAAACAGACCGCCCCGGGACCTGCCGACTCTGCCCATCAACACCACGTCAAGCACCGATACGGGAAAGAGCGGATCAAAAAGTCTGTGCTGGGGGACATACCCGATACGGTGGGAGGATTTTTCCGGCGGCTCTCCCAACACGGTTATCGTACCGCTGGCCGGTTTCAGCAGCCCGAGCAGCAACCGGAGCAGGGTCGTTTTGCCGCCGCCGTTGGGACCCACGACGCCGACCATTTCCCGCTCCCTGATGTTGAAGGTGACATCCTCAAGAACCGAAAAATTGCCGTAGCAGAAACTCATGTTTTTTACATCAATGACATTTTTTTTCATAAGACTATACTTTTAACCATAAAATCGTGGAGACACCAAGAAGTTTTCATTGAGAAAGAGGCGGGCGTCTGTTTTAATTAGCTAAGCCGTTGAAAAAAAATAACATAGCCATGTTATTACGTAACGGCTCCTAACCTGATCATTCCGGAAAGCAAATTTTTGACAAAATGGATATCGGAAAAAAAATAAAACTGACAAGCACGGTGCAGGCGGCCGGTTGAGCCGCCAAACTGAGTCCGGGGGACCTGGACCAGATACTGTGCGGCCTGGATCTGCCCTCTGACCCCAATCTCATTGTCGGCGCCGAGAGCTGCGATGATGCCGGGGTGTACCGGTTAAGCGATGAGTGCGCTCTGATCCAGACGGTTGATTTTTTTACGCCGATTGTGGATGATCCCTACCGGTTCGGCCAGATTACCGCCGCCAACGCCTTGAGCGACGTCTACGCCATGGGGGGCAAACCGCTGCTGGCCATGAACCTGGTGGCGTTTCCGCTGCAGGAGATGGACAAGTCCGTGCTAAAGGAGATACTGCGGGGCGGCCTGGAAAAGATCAAGGAGGCGGGCGCCCTGCTGGTGGGAGGCCACAGTATCGAGGACAGGGAGCTGAAATACGGTCTTTCCGTCACCGGCCTGGTACATCCGGACAAGGTGATGTTGAATTCCGGCGCCCGGCCGGGAGATCTGCTGCTTCTCACCAAACCCCTGGGCACGGGTATTTTATCCACCGCCATCAAGGGTGGGCTTGCCGGCGAGGAACTGGAAAAGGTGATCACGGAATGCATGATCACCTTGAACCGCATTGCCGGTGACGCCATGGCCGAGGTGGGCGCCCATGGCTGCACCGATATCACCGGTTTCGGTCTCATCGGCCATCTCTTTGAAATGGCCCATGCCTCGAAGGTTTCCATCACTGTTGACACCGCTGCCGTGCCGCTGCTGCCGGAAACCCATGCCTTTGCCGCCATGGGCATCATCCCGGAAGGGGCGCATAAGAATAAAAAATTTTATCAGAAATGGGTAACCAGCCGTCTCCCGGAGCTTGATCCGCTGGAGATGATTCTCTATGATCCCCAGACATCAGGCGGACTGCTTATCGCCGGGACCCCTGAACAGATTCAGCTGATCGCTGAAAAAATAAATTCCGCCGCAACCCTGCCCTGTGCGGTCATCGGCACGGTCGGCACGGGGGAGGCCGGAAAAATAATTCTTGACTAGATTTTTTTTCATGCTGTAATTTTTATATGGTCAAGTTATTAAATAATTGTTCTTGTTTAGTAAAAAGATGATTGCTATTATTAGTTATGTAAATTTTTTACGGCTGTCCCAGGTTATAATAAAAGGAAGCTATTGAACGTAACTCACACAGGAGGAAGGATATGAGAAATTTATTACCTTTACTGGCAGGCGCAGCAATGCTGGCAATGGTTAGCGTAACAGGTTGCGCCCAGCAGGCTGGAACTTCAGAGACCATGTATAAACGCGTCCCGGCCAAAGAGCATCAGCGGCAGTTCCCGGATGGCCATAAGGACAAGGGCGGCTGCTACTATGATGAAAAAGCGGATGTTTATTTCTGCTCTAAATAACGGCAGCGATATTTACGAATAACAGAGAAGGGCCTTGAAAAATTGCCGCTGCCGATGGCTGTGGCGCGGGCGAAAATAAAAATACTCCCAGATGTCAAATATGTATCCCTTGGGGGGTTTGCCGCGGGTATTTTTATTTGCTCGGCTCCTTGTCCTCGAATCTGATGGCTGATTTTTCAAGGCACTCATAAGTAAAGAAAAGAGTTGTTACAGTAATCAACCGATAAGTCTGGTCCAGTTTGATAGCTTCTTTTTTGTTATAACAGTTTTTTCCGTTATCTTTTGCGCTGCACCAGACCTTCTGGTGCAGCGGCAAAAGGTGTATAGAGCGGGTCGCCGATCAGCACCATCTTCCACGAAAGATGGGGCAGGCTGAAATAATAACTCTCCACCAGATTCTTGCCGCCGGTCAGAAAAGCAAAAAAGAGGTCAGGAGGCGGGAAGGCGTTCACATAGGGCTCCCCCACCGGACCAATCGTCCCGGCAACCCCTTTTTCAATCATTTTTTTGCACCAGACCTGGCTCCCCTCTTTTTTCAGCGTGCTGCACTCGCTGCTGGCAATATGATAGCCGATCGCGCCCTGCTGCCAGGCAAAGGCGTCAACGTAGGCGGCCAGGCTGTACCAGCCGCAGTACAGGGCGGCATGCCGCCGGCCGCCGGGCTGAAAGAGCGCCTCTTCCCCATCCACCACCACCTGCTCCAGTCTGCCGCTTTGCCGGACAAGCGCGGCGGCCCGATGGATGGCCCGGTCATACCAGCCGTAGCTGTTCACCTTTTTCAGGCCGGGATCCGGCCAGCGCGCATCAAAAAAGGCTGAACCCCGCAGCCCGTCCCGTTCCGCGGCAAGGGAGTCGATGATTATTCTCTTGACCAGATCCGGACTCGGGCCGTCAAGCCGGCTCACCATGAGGACCTCCTCTTTGGGAAACGGCACAAAATCGGCGGAGGAATCCCGAAAGTAAGGGTTTGGCAGCCAGTGGGCCAGGGGGTGGGCCTGCAATACCAGGCTGAGTTCGGAATCCACCGCGGCCCGCATGTCATGAATTTTGGTCTGATAGGCGATCTGGTTTTTTATCTCGGCCAGTGACCCGCGCAAACTTTCCAGCATTGATTCCTCTTTGCCGTCTTCCTGGGAGAGCTTTGCGGCCTCGATTTTTTCCGTCAACGTTGCCACGGCGGCGCTGCCCTGCTCTGAAAGGGCCGGTGAGGTGATTTTCAGCGGTACGCCATACATGGTCACCAGGCAGCGGATGGTATCCGGGCGGGAATGTTCGCGCAGAAAAGAGCGGACCGGGGCGGCGATGCGGCTGTCATAGTCGCTGCGCCGGCATCCTTCCGCTGGCTCCATATCGATGGTGACGAGATTTTCCGCGGGGATGCGGCGCTTGTCCATATAGAAGCGGGCCAGGGTGATGCTGTCTGCCTGCTGTTTATTGGCAATGACAACAATCTGGTCGGCCGTGAGGCCGTAGCCCGGAGCTGCGGGAAAAAGGACGGTGCCAAGCATCAGGAAAAAAAAGAGAAGAGAGAGCAAGGAAAGCGCTCCCCGCCGGCCGCAAGGAGAATAGTGATGCCGGCATCCGGAAAAGGAGCGCGGTCGATGCCGAGGGGGATGATTATTTCCAAACACGCATGGCCCTTCGCCTGCTCGCTAATCGGCACACCCGGCGCGGGTTCATTTTTTTACCTGCTGCCGCCGAACAGGGCAAAAATTCCCCATTTGCCATAACAGTCAACATCATGAAAGCCGATTTCCTGCAGGGCGGCCAGCTGTGCTGCCAGGGTGTCCGGCACATTATCCGGATTGCCTTTATACTGGTCCGGAATGGTGAGCAGTTTTTCCCGCCTTGCCGCATCCGGATGCTCGCGTATCCATTGCCGCCAGACCGATAAATACCACTTTTCGAGTTTGTCCGAAGGGGGCAGGACGACATCGTGATGGACGAAGCAGCCGCCTGGTGCCAGGTGCCGGTAAATGTAAGCATACAGGCGTTTCTTTTCCGCCAGGGGCAGGTGGTGAATGGCCAGCGACGAATGGATGAAATCAAAATCAGTGGTGATCGGGTCATGGCTGAGCAGCTCTTGAAAACTGGCCAGGAGATAATGGATATTTTCCCTGGTTCCCAGCCGTTTTTCCGCTGCCGCCAGCATGGCGGCGGAGCCGTCCACCAGCGTTGCCTGGGCCGGGGGAAAAGATCTGCTTAATTCTGCCATGAACAGTCCATCGCCGCAGCCCAGATCAAGGACCCGGGCCGCACTGGCCTGTGTCAGGAAATGGCCGTAAAATGATATGGCCATGGCCATGAACTGCCGCCGAAACGGCAGATAGATTTCCGCTTCATCCCGGAAATTGCGGGCAAAGTCATCATCCGCCCAGCGCGATTTTTCAAATTGGGTCATCGGCCGTTCCCTGTTTCCGGTTGAAAAGATCGCGCAGCTTTTCCACCCTTTTCCTGTTGACCCCCAGGTCGGAATAGCCGAGCCGCGAGGCCGAGCGGACATGCATGAGGTTTTTGGCCGGCACCATCCTGATCTCCACATCATCGACAAAACGGAACACTTGGGAGGTGAACGTGGCCCGGAGATACAACTCCTGCTCTTCCCTGATGTCGCCGCCCAGGTCCCGGACGGCTTCTTTCAGTCGTAACCATGCCGCCGCAGGCGGGCCGTGAAAGGCCAGGGGCTGTACCAGCGAGGCCCGCCCCTCATCCTCGCTTGACACGCAGTTCGGCCTGTCCGGGCATGGCCGCAGCCTGCCGTCAGCCGGGCGCGTCTCCGGCGGTTTGCCGGTGCAGGCGATCATTGTTGCCAGCAGACACGGCAGCAGAATCAGGCTCTGCAGGGTGATAATCATACTTTTCATAAAGTATCCGCTCCCTTTCTCCTCTAACCGTTACCAACTTGCCGGCAAATAGTCCAGTATTTTAACCGCAGGTCCCGGGGGAGTGCGGCAGAGTATCTCAACTTGCTGAATTTTCGTTTTTTTTGGTGAAGTACTTAGCGCGTCAGGGTCGATAAGTACTTCAGGTACGGGAAGGACGCAAACCGCCGGTCACAGGCCGGACCCGCGGAGGTGAAAACATCCTGAACTTTTACGGAAGAAAAGAAAATGGATTTTTTACGCCCGCCAGGGGCATAAATTCTGATATGGCAGAGGATCAAATTTCAGGGAAGTGCTGTTCCACCATTTTCTGCAGGGCCAGAAGTTTTTCTGCGTCGGCGTACGTGCCTGATTCTATGCAATGTGACGTTCGATGCGTGCTTTCTCATTCATAACGGAATTTTCCTCTTTGCTGCGTTTCATGAAGAATAATCAATTTGTTTTCATACATCGGTCATTGGCGAGACCGACCGGGATGTTGATGAATTGGCTGAAAGTCTAAGCTGAATGCGGCTCCAGCCAACCGGGTGTCAAGAAGAATCCCTAACACATAATATGTAATTATTTAGCGGGCCATGGGCCGGATGTAAATAGGGCAAATTGCCGCAGCTTTTGTTTGTCAGAAGAAATCCTGGAAAACCCGGCATCATGTTTTCCTCTTTTCATTCAATCACTTGACAAGAAATATTTTTCAAGTGTAATGAATAATATGCTTTCCTTTCCCGATATAGATCCTGTTCTTGTCAAGCTCGGCCCGCTGCAGGTGCGCTGGTATGGCCTGATGTATGTTTTCGGTTTCTGCGCCGCCTATTTTCTTGTCCGCCGGCAGATCGAGCAATTCCGTCTGCAAAAGCTGGCCGCAGAATTTGAAAACCTGAATTTCGTGCTCATCATCAGCCTGGTGCTGGGCGGCAGGCTGGGCTACGTCCTTTTTTATAATTTTTCCTATTATGCGGCGCA